>NZ_JBEYFC010000056.1:0-29202 GCF_040634175.1 Streptomyces sp. NPDC007162 | reverse complement strand
CGCCGGTCTGTTCCCCGGGGTGCACGACGACCTGCCGTACGTGTGGCCCGCGTCGAACCGCGGGCCACAGGAGACGGCACCGCCGCGCGCGGGCGGCGCCGACGACACCGAGACACCCGGACAGGCCGTCCTGGTGGCCGGTGACGGGCCGGGCCACGAGACGGACACCGGCCGCGGTTCGGCCGCGGGGAGTGGAACGGCCGCGGGGCGCGAGGCGCCCATGGGCGGCGAGTCCGCCGCGGGTCGTGAGCCCGCTGGAGGTGGTGGCACGGCCGTGGGGCGTGAGGCGTCCATGGGCCGAGAGTCTGCCGCGGGTCGTGAGTCCGCTGTGGGCGGTGGGACCGCCGTGGGGCGTGAGTCGGCCCTGGGCGGCGAGTTCCCTGCGGGGAGTGGGACCGCCCCCGGGAGCGAGCCGGGGGTGGGCGGTGAGTCGGTCGCGGGCCGTCAGTCCGTCGTCGGGCGGGAGTCGGCCGTGGGCGGCAGCGGTGGGCAGCTGATGCCGAACGAGGAGTGCGGTCAGCTGGAGCAGCGGCTGCGGCACGCCGTCGCCGGTTTCGTCGACGAGCCGCGGGCGGCCGTCGAGGAGGCCGACCGGGCCGTCGAGGAACTCACCGCCCGCTTCACCGACGCCATCGACCGGCGCCGCCGTACCCTGCGCGGCAGCTGGCAGTCGGCCGGCGGGGACCAGCCCGGAACGGCCGACACCGAGCAGCTCCGGCTGGCCCTGCGCGACTACCGCGAACTCGCCGACCGGCTGCTGCACATCTGATTCACCCCTCCGGGTCCGGTTCCGCCGTACCCGCCGCCGCCCGGCGCTCCCGCCACACGCGTACGACCTCCTCGACGTCGTACGGCTTCCTGCCCAGCGGGGGCCCGGGCGGCGGCTTGAACATCATGTCGCGGATCTTGACGTTGACGTCCGTGATGATCTTCCGGACGATCCGCTCCGAGGGCGCCGCGTAAGCCGCCGCGAGCGCGTCCTCGGCCTCCTTGCGCAGCGCGAGCGCCGGCGGCAGCAGCGCGAGCCCCTCGCGGGCCATCTTCCGCTTGACCCACCACAGTTCGTCGTAGGGCGCGTCCATGATCGCCGGCAACGGCTCGCCCGCGCCCGGCAGTTGATCGAACTCCCCGCGCCGCTGGGCGTCTTGGATCTGCTTGTCCACCCAGGACTCGAACGGCACCCCGGGTGGCTTTCGCTCGGTCATGACTCCATTGTGCCGGACGCCGGTCCGCCGGGCGTTTTATCATGCGGCCGAGATCCAGCAGGGGTCTCGGGAAAGACCCAGGAACCGCGCAGGGGGAACGCACGTGCTCGAACTCACCATGGCCTCCGTATCCGGGGAGACGGGCGAGACGGCCGGAATGCTGATGGCCGACGCGCCGAGCGACCCGGGCGCCGTGCTGCGGGTGGGGCGCGACGCCGCCGTCTGCCGGCTCGCCACCCCCGACGACTGGCTGTTCGTCTCCCGGGTGCACCTGGAGTTCCTGTGCGGCGCCGAGGGCAGCTGGCAGGTCACCTGGCTGCGCGGCTCCCAGGCGGACCCCTCCTCCGAGGTGCTGTTGAAGGTCGGCGAGTACGCCCAGACCATCACCTACGGCGGCACGGTGGCACTGCCCCGGGGCGGCTCCGGCGAGATCGTCGTCCGTGACCGCACCGCCCCGCGCAGCGTCAACGTGGGCTTCTACCACGAGGGTTGAGACGAGCGCTCACCCCAGGACGCGGGCCAGGGCGAAGCCGTCGTAGCCCTTGCTGCCGACCGTCTGGATCGCCGTGCCGCTCAGCCTCGGGTGGGCGGCGATCAGCTCGATCGCGGCGCGGGTGCCGACCACGTCCGGCTCGGCGCTGCGGGCGTCCACCACCCGGCCGCCGCGCACCACGTTGTCGACGACGATCAGGCTGCCGGCCCGGGTGAGCCGCAGCGCCCACTCGACGTAGTGCGGGTTGTTGGCCTTGTCGGCGTCGATGAAGACCAGGTCGAAGGGGGCCGGGTTCTCGTCGGCGAGCTTGGGCAGCGACTCCAGGGCCGGCCCGACCCGCACCTCGACGAGCCGGTCGAGTCCGGCGCGGGCGATGTTGCGGACCGCCACCTCGGCGTGCCGGGCGCTGTACTCCAGCGAAATCAGCCTGCCGTCGGCGGGCAGGGCGCGGGCCAGCCAGATGGTGCTGTAGCCGCCGAGGGTGCCGATCTCGAGGATGGTGCGGGCGTCCTGGATCTGGGCGAGGAGCTGGAGCAGCTTGCCCTGGTTGGCGGTGACGTTGACGTGCGGCAGCTCGTTCGCCTCGCTCTCGCGCAGGGCCGCCTGGAGCGCCTCGTCGTCCGGTGACAGATGGCTGGTGAAGTAGAAGTCGACGTCGTCCCAGAGCTGAGAGCCGCTCATGCGTCCGCTGCCTTTCGCATATCCAGGTGGCTGTCCACTGACAGCTACCTGGATAGCACTACTGAGGGGGTGGCCGCGCCGGTGATCCACCGCCCCGACGGCGGCCGGAACTCAGCCGATCGGCCCAGAGGGCGGGGGCGGCGCGGCCGGGCGACGGGAGCGTCGTACGGCGGCCAGGGACGTGAGCGTGACGGCCAGCAGCAGCGTCCCGCCCACCGCCAGCAGCCAGGCCGGCACACCGGCCACCTCGGTCAGCCGGTCCGTGTACACGACCTGCTGGAACGGGGTGTCGGAGGCCGCCCGCCGCAGCACGTGGTCGCCGGAGATCCTGGACGGGTACGGGAACTCCTGGCCGATCGCCGTCAGGTACGGGGTGCCCGCGGCGAGGGTGCGCAGGTCGCCGGTCGGCCGACTGAGCCGGCCGGCGTAGACGACCCTCGGTCGCTCACCACCGATCGCGGTGCGCGGCTCCATGCGGTGCGCGGCGAGGACGTACAGGCCGAGGGACTGCGGGGTGGCCGCGAGCCGCGACAGCCGCATCGGGTAGACCGGGCGGTCGCTGGCGAAGGCGAGGTGGAGCGGGTCGAGGGCGCCGCGCAGCGCGGTGTCCGCGGTCGCGGGGGCGAGTCTGACGGCGACGTACTCCCAGCGCTGCGCGACGTACGGGGCGAGGGCGCTGTCCAGACGGGGCGGCAGCGGGAAGCCGTTCCCGCGCAGCCAGCCGTCCAGGGCGCCGGGGTCGGTGGCGGTCAGCTGGGCCACGTCGAACGGGCCGAGCCGCTGGCGCTCGACCACCCCGACGCCGGGGGTCCGGGCGCCGAGGCCGCCGGGCGGGCCGGGGACGTCGGTGCCGCCGGTGGTGAGCGGCCAGTCGCCGTCCGCGGGCCAGAAGTGGTGGCGGGTGCGGTGTACCGGGGCGGTGAGCGTGTGCAGCTGGTCGAAGAGGGCCGGGTCGGCGAGGGAGACGGTGGCGCGGTGCGGGACCGGCATGATCCAGGCGGCGCGGTCGGCGTCGCCGTCCACCGTCAGGCGCATCACGATCTGTTCGCGGGTGCCGTCCCAGCGCAGGACCGACTCCTCCCGGCCGACGCTGACCCGCTGGGCGGCGTCGGTGACGAGGGCGCCGCAGGCGCAGGCGTACGCGGGGGCCGCGAGGGAGCCGAGCTGGAGGCCGGCCAGCAGGAGGAGCACCGCGAGGAGACGGGTGCGTCGGCGGGGTTTCCGCTGGCTCATGAACCGATGCCCTCCGCTGCCGTCGCACGTGACGTCAGACGGTACAGCGGAGGGCATGGTCACCAGGGGGGCCGATCCGGACAGCTACCGTCTGTTGACCGACGGTACGGACGGGGCGGCCGGTTGGTTCGAAGGGGGTACCCCCAGCGCCCTGTGGGGCGTGGCTCAGGCGGCCTCTTCTATCGCGGGCGCCGAGCCCGGTAGGGGCTTTCCGGCTGTCTCCGCCATGCGCCAGGCCGCGAAGCCGCCGATCACCGCGGCCCCCATCATGTAGTACGCGGGCATCATCATGTTGCCCGTCGCCCCGATCAGGGCCGTCACCACCAGCGGGGTCGTGCCGCCGAAGAGGGAGACCGAGACGTTGAAGCCGATCGACAGGGAGCCGTAGCGGACCCGGGTCGGGAAGAGGGCCGGCAGGGCCGCCGGCATCGCCGCGGTGAAGCAGACCAGGAGCAGGCCGAGGGCGCCCATGCCGAGGGCGACGGCGAGCAGGCTGCCCTGGCGGATCAGCAGCAGGGCCGGGACGGACAGGGCGAGGAAGCCCGCACAGCCCGCGGCGATGACCGGGCGGCGCCCCACCCGGTCGGTGAGGGCTCCGGCGAACGGCTGGACGATCATCATCAGCGCCATCACGCCGAGCACCACGAGCAGGCCGTGCGTCTCGTCGTACTTCAGCTCGCTGGTCAGGTAGCTCGGCATGTACGAGAGCAGCATGTAGTCCGTGACGTTGAAGACCAGGACCAGGGCCATGCACAGGAGCAGGGCCTTCCACTGGCCCGTGATCATCTCCCGGAGGGGGACCTTGGGGCGGGACTTCTCGGCCTTGGCCACCTCCGCCGCGAACGCCGGGGTCTCCTCCAGGCGCATCCGCAGGTAGAGGCCGACGATGCCCATCGGGCCCGCGATCAGGAACGGGACGCGCCAGCCCCAGGACGTCAGGTCGTGGGGGGAGAGCAGCGCCGTCATCAGCGTCACCAGGCCGGCGCCGCCGATGTAGCCGGCCAGTGTGCCGAACTCCAGCCAGCTGCCGAAGAAGCCACGCCTCTTGTCCGGCGCGTACTCGGCGATGAACGTGGACGCGCCCGCGTACTCGCCGCCGGTGGAGAAGCCCTGCACCAGGCGGGCGGCGAGGAGCAGGACGGGCGCGCCCACGCCGATCGCCGCGTAGGAGGGGATCAGGCCGATCGCGAAGGTGCCCGCCGCCATCATGATCATGGTGAGGGCGAGGACCTTCTGGCGGCCCACGCGGTCGCCGAGCGGGCCGAAGACCATGCCGCCCAGCGGGCGGACCAGGAAGGCCGCGGCGAAGGCACCGAACGTCGACAGCAACTGCGCGGTCGGGTTTCCGGACGGGAAGAAGACCTTCCCGAGGGTCACCGCGATGTAGCTGTAGACGCCGAAGTCGAACCACTCCATGGCGTTGCCCAGTGCCGCCGCCTTCACGGCGCGCTTCACCAGCGCGGGGTCGGTGACGGTGGGGGCGGACGCGGCCGGGCGCGGGCCGGGGACCTTGAGGGACGGGGTGACGGCTGTGACGGTCGCCAAAACGGGGCTCGCCTACCTTTCGTCGGGGACAGGGGCGCGGCCCGTACGGCGCCGGACGGGTCGGTAAGCGACGATAGGAGCACTTGGTCCCGTTACGTCGCGTGCGCACATCGCTGCATCGTGCAACCAAATGCGGTGTACGCAGGTGCGTCTGCCCGCTCCCGCGGTCGTATGCGGGCCGTGCGGTGTGATCTTTGTCGCGCCCCTCGGATGCAACCACACGCGCCCGCCGCCGGTTTCCGGACCAAAGCGCGGGTGCATGCCGGGTGCGGCGGGGACCGGCCGCGTCTCCGTCCGCGGAGGATCGGCGGAGGCCGGTGGCGTCCGCCCGCCGAGGTGCGGGCGGTCCGTGTCCGGCGGACCTGGTCCGCTACAGCCGCTGGATGATCGTCCCGGTTGCCAGGCCGCCGCCCGCGCACATCGTGACCAGGGCGAACTCCTTGTCCGTACGCTCCAGTTCGTGCAGGGCGGTGGTGATGAGCCGGGCGCCGGTGGCCCCCACCGGGTGACCGAGGGCGATCGCGCCGCCGTTGACGTTGACCTTGTCCAGGTTCTGCCCGAAGACCTGCGCCCAGCTGAGCACCACCGACGCGAACGCCTCGTTGATCTCGACCAGGTCGATGTCCTTGAGGGTCATCCCGGCCTTGCCGAGCACCGCCCGGGTGGCGTCGATCGGGCCGTCCAGGTGGAAGTGCGGATCGGCGCCGACCAGGGCCTGGGCGACGATCCGGGCCCGGGGGCGGAGCTTGAGGGCGCGCGCCATCCGCTTCGACGCCCACATGATCGCGGCGGCGCCGTCGGAGATCTGCGAGGAGTTGCCCGCCGTGTGGATCGCGGTCGGCATGACGGGCTTCAGGCCCGCCAGCGCCTCCGCGGACGTGTCGCGCAGCCCCTCGTCCCTGTCGACGAGCCGCCACATGCCCTGCCCGGCGTGCTGCTCCTCCTCCGTCGTCGGCACCTGCACGGCGAAGGTCTCCCGCTTGAAGCGCTCCTCGGCCCAGGCGTGCGCCGCCCGCTCCTGCGAGAGCAGCCCGAGGGCGTCGACGTCCTGCCTGGTCAGGCCGCGGTTGCGGGCGATCCGCTCGGCGGCCTCGAACTGGTTGGGCAGGTCGACGTGCCACTCGTCGGGGAACGGCTTGCCCGGCCCGTGCTTGGAGCCCGAGCCCAGCGGCACCCGCGACATCGCCTCGACGCCGCAGCTGATCCCGACGTCGACGACCCCGGCGGCGATCATGTTGGCGGTCATGTGCGAGGCCTGCTGCGAGGAGCCGCACTGGCAGTCGACGGTGGTGGCCGCGGTCTCGTACGGCAGTCCCATGGTCAGCCAGGCCGTGCGCGCGGGGTTCATCGACTGCTCGCCGGCGTGCGTCACCGTGCCGCCGACGATCTGCTCGACCGCGTCGGCGGGGATGCCGGTGCGGCCGAGGAGTTCACGGTAGGTCTCGCCCAGGAGGTAGGCGGGATGCAGATTGGCCAGCGCGCCGGCGCGCTTGCCGATGGGGGTGCGTACGGCTTCGACGATCACGGGTTCCGCGGCCATGGGGGCTCGGTCCTCTCCTCGGTCACCCGCGCGGCGCAGGGGCGTCCCGGCCCGGCCCGCCACGCAGAACTAGAACGCGTACTAGTTCTGTGTGCAGTCTGCTGACAGCCCGTCCGCAACCGCAAGAGGGTTGCACGCAATTGGGGCGACCGCGCCTCTTGCGACTTGTAGAACCCGTTACTACCGTCACGGCAACCGGCCCTTTCTGATGGACCGTCAGAAGAGTTGTCCAGGCTCGTACACGGTGGGAGTGAGTCGCCAATGCCCTGTCCCGCGCTGCCCGACGGGTTCGACCTCACCGACCCCGACCTGCTCCATCACCGGGTGCCGCTCCCGGAGTTCGCCGAGCTGCGCCAGGCGGAACCGGTCCGCTGGATCGAACAGCCGCACGGCCTCGCCGGGTTCGCGGACGACGGCTACTGGGCCGTCACCCGGCACGCGGACGTCAAGTACGTCTCCACGCACCCCGAGATCTTCTCCTCCTGGCTCAACACGGCGATCATCCGCTTCGGCGAGCACATGCAGCGGGACGCGATCGACGCCCAGCGGCTGATCCTGCTGAACATGGACCCGCCGGAGCACACCCGGGTCCGCCAGATCATCCAGCGCGGCTTCACCCCGCGCTCCATCCGCGCCCTGGAGGAACGGCTGCGCGCCAGGGCCGGCGCGATCGTCGAGGCCGCCCGCGCCCACGCCGGCCCCTTCGACTTCGTCACTGACGTCGCCTGCGAGCTCCCCCTCCAGGCGATCGCGGAACTGATCGGCATCCCCCAGGACGACCGGGCCAAGATCTTCGACTGGTCCAACAAGATGATCTCGTACGACGACCCGGAGTACGCGATCACCGAGGAGATCGGCGCCGAGTCGGCCACCGAGCTGATCGCCTACGCGATGAACATGGCCGCGGACCGCAAGCAGTGCCCGGCGCAGGACATCGTCTCCACGCTGGTGGCGGCCGAGGACGAGGGCAACCTGAACTCCGACGAGTTCGGCTTCTTCGTGCTGATGCTCGCGGTGGCCGGGAACGAGACCACCCGCAACGCCATCACCCACGGCATGCACGCGTTCCTCACCCACCCCGAGGCCTGGGACCTCTACAAGCGCGAGCGCCCGGCGACCGCCGCCGAGGAGATCGTCCGCTGGGCCACCCCGGTCAACTCCTTCCAGCGCACCGCCACCCAGGACACCGAACTGGGCGGAAAGCTGATCCGCAAGGGTGACCGGGTCGGCGTCTTCTACGCCTCCGCCAACCACGACCCCGAGGTCTTCGCCGACCCCGACACCTTCGACATCACCCGTGACCCCAACCCCCACCTCGGCTTCGGCGGCGGTGGCCCGCACTACTGCCTCGGCAAGTCCCTGGCCGTCCTCGAAATCGACCTGATCTTCAACGCCGTGGCCGACGCGATGCCGAACCTGCGCCTGGTGAGCGACCCGGACCGGCTCCGCTCGGCGTGGATCAACGGCGTGAAGCACCTCCGGGTCAGCACTTCCTGAGACCCGGGCCGACGGCTCCCGGCGCCGCCGGCCTGTCCCGAGGGAGGCAGGAGCATCCCCCCTACGCCCCGTTCCTGCCTCCCCCGAGACGACGTCCCACTCCCGGCCGGAGGCGGCCACTCGCCCCCGGCCGGAGGTGGCCGCTCATTCCCGGCCGGACGCGGCCACCGCGAACACCCCGGAGACCGCCGCCGCGGCCAGCAGCGGAATGCCCAGTCCGTGGTGGAGGACCAGCCAGGCGCCCAGCACGGCCCCGCCGATCAGCGCGAGGACCGCGGCGGCGCGGCGCGGGGAGCGACGGCTGGTGGCGTCGCCGAACCTGGACTCGGAGACCAGCCCGGTCAGGGTCGTCGTGAGGACCGTGGTCGCCGTCAGGTCGGGCACGCCCAGCTTGCGGACGTTCGCGTTGCGCAGGCCCATGGCGAAGGCGGTCAGCGCGATCAGGGAGTACGTGGTCGCCGCGGAGTGCGGCCGGGCGAAGCCGGCCAGCGCGGCGGACCCGGCCAGCAGAGCGGCCTCCGCCACCAGGATCACCCGCGTCCAGGTCCGCCGGGAACCGCCGCCGAACCGGCCCGCGACCCGGCCGCCCACCGTCGCGCCCACCACGAAGCAGGCCAGCGAGGTCGCGGCGTGCGGTACGGAGAAGCCGGGCGCCCCGGCGGCGGCGAAGCCGAGGATCACGATGTTGCCGGTCATGTTGGCGGTGAAGACGTGGCCGAGGCCGAGATAGCTCACCGCGTCGATGAGCCCGCTGACCGTCATGAGCGCCAGCAGCACGACCACCAGCCGCACTCCGCGGGTCTCGGGGCCGTCGCGGTCCGGTGTCACCGCGGACATCGTTCCTCCGGGGGTGTGGCGGGCGGGGGTGTGGCGGGCGTGGCGGGCGACCCGGGTGCTCCGGGGATCAGTGCACCACGCCCGGACATGCGTCGGCACCCTCGCCCGGGAGGAGGGGGCGAGGGTGCCGGTGCCGGGGGAGCGGGCCGGGCGGCTCAGTACCAGCCGTTGGCCTGCCAGAAGCTCCAGGCGGCGGTGGGGCTGCCGTAGCGGGAGTTCATGTAGTCCAGGCCCCACTTGATCTGGGTGGCCGGGTTGGTCTTCCAGTCGGAACCGGCGGACGCCATCTTCGAACCCGGCAGGGCCTGGACCAGGCCGTAGGCGCCGGAGGAGGAGTTGGTGGCGGAGGGGTTCCAGCCGCTCTCGTGCGAGACGATCTTGCTGAACGCGTTGAACTGCGCGGCGTCCGGAATCATCTTGTGCGCCATCGCCTGTGCGGAGGAGGCCGAGGTGGTGGCGGCCTGGGCGGGCGCCGCGCTCAGCGCCATACCGGCGGTGGCGGCGGCCACGGCGGCGGCGGTGAGGACCTTCTTCGGGGCGGCGATGCGGCGGATGATGGACACGGACACGGAGAACCTCGTTCGTCGGGGACAGGGGGTCGCCGTGCTCCGTGAGCCCGTGGTGCCTGCGCTCCGGAAGCCGTGGTGCCTGGCGACGTCGTCCAGAGAAGCAGGCCGGAAAACCGTCCGCAATCACCCCTTTTACTAGTGGTGGTCGCATAGGCGGTGTTGGTCCGTGATGTGGCGTGGCTCTCAAACCGCAGGTCAGAAGGGGTCGCGAAACGGACATACCGGAAAAGTATGACTACTGTTCCGGATCGTAGGTGACCTGCGTCATGTGGGGTGCTTCACCGTCCGGGACCGTCGAATGTGACCGCGGTCTCGAAGGCGGCCCTCCTGGTCGCCCGGCGCAGCGCCCGCAGCAGGGCCGGGCCGAGGACCAGGGTGAGTACGACCGTGCACAGGGCCCGGCCCAGGTTCCAGCCCATGGCGGTGGCCAGGCTGTAGGCGAGGAAACGGGCCAGGTTGGCGGCGGGCCCGGCGTGCGGGTCGAAGGCGATGCCGGAGGCGGTACCGGCCAGCAGCGGCCAGCCGGCCAGGTCCACGACCGTGCCGTAGGCGAACGCGGCCACGAAGCCGTAGACCGCCAGCAGGGTGAGCTCCGCCCGCCCCCGCAGCCGCCCGGGCCACGGCAGCAGCCCGGCCCCCATCGTGAACCAGCCCATCGCCAGCATCTGGAACGGCAGCCACGGCCCCACCCCGCCGGTGAGCAGCGCCGACGCGAACATCGTGAGCGAGCCGAGGGTGAACCCGAAGCCCGGGCCGAGCACCCGCCCGCTGAGCACCATCAGGAAGAACATCGGCTCGATCCCGGCGGTGCCCGCGCCGACCGGCCGCAGCGCCGCCCCGGTCGCGGCCAGCACGCCCAGCATGGCCACCGCCTTCGGGCCGAGCCCGGACTCCGAGATCGTCGCCGCCAGTACCGCGACCAGCAGCACCAGCAGAGCCGCGAAGAGCCAGGGCGCGTCCTGGGCGTGCGAGGCGATCCGGGAGGAGGGCGGGGCGAGGAAGGGCCAGCCGATCGCGACCACGCCGACGGCGCTGACGAGCAGCAGCGCGGCGAGGGAGCGGGGGCCGAGCCGGACCGGGCCGCTCATGCCGGTGCCTGCGCCAGCGCCGCGCGCACCTGGGCCGCCGTGAGCCACCGCTGCGGCGCGAGGATCTTCGTCACCTGCGGTGCGAAGGACGGCGAGGAGACCACGATCTCGTCCGTCGGGCCGTCCGCGATCACCTCGCCCTCCGCGAGCAGCACCACCCGCTGCGCGAGCTCGGCGGCCAGCTCCACGTCATGGGTGGCCAGCACGATCGCGTGCCCGTCGGCGGCGAGCGCCCGCAGCACGCCGACGAGCCGGGCCTTCGCCGCGTAGTCCAGACCCCGCGTCGGCTCGTCGAGGAGGAGCAGCGGCGGCCTGGCGGTCAGTACGACGGCGAGCGCGAGCGCCAGCCGCTGCCCCTCGGACAGGTCACGCGGGTGGGTGCCGTCGGCGACCCCGGGCAGCAGCCCGGACACCAGCTCCCGGCAGGTCCCCGGCGCCGCCCCCGCGTCCTGGTCGGCGGCCGCGCACTCGGCGCCGACCGTGTCGGCGTACAGCAGGTCACGGGGTTCCTGCGGGACCAGCCCGACCAGGCGTACGAGGTCCCGCGGGCGGGTGCGGTGCGGGACGGCGCCGCCGACCAGGACCGACCCGGAATCCGGCGCGACCAGCCCGGCCAGGGCGCCGAGCAGCGTGGACTTCCCGGCGCCGTTACGGCCCATGAGCGCGACCGTCTCACCGGGCACGACGTCGAGATCGACCCACCGAAGCGCGTCGACCCGCCCCCGCCGTACGGCAAGCCCCCGAACCTCGGCCGCCGCCCCCGCTGCCGCCCGCCGCTCAGGGGCGCCCGCGCCGAGCGCCCCCGGAACCCGTCCACCGAACCGCTTCAGCACCCGCACGGCAAACCCCGCCGGGGTGGAAACAGGATGCTTCCGGGGTTGCCCGGCGGGCTGCACGGGGGCCTGTTCGGGGACTTGCCCCGGGGTGTGTCCGGCGGTTTGTCCTGCGGTCTGTTCGGTGGATTGCCCCGTGGTCTGCGCGGCGGGTCGCTGCGGGGCCTGCGCGGCAGGCTGCTTCGGCGGTTGCTCGGGTTGCCGTGGGATTCGGTCGCCGCGCTGCGCCGGTGTCCGTCCGTCCGGTCGGTCCGGGGAGCGGTCGGCGAGGCGTTCGCGCAGGGGGGTCGCCCGGCGGCGGGCGTCCCGTACCGTCAGCGGCAGCGGGGACCACCCGGCCAGCCGTCCCAGTTCCACCACCGGCGGACACACCGGCGACACGGCCATCACCTCGGCGGGAGTGCCGCTCACCGGCGCCGCCCCCGCCTCCGGCAGCAGCACGACCCGGTCGGCGTACTGCACCACACGCTCCAGCCGGTGCTCCGCCATGAAGACCGTCGTCCCCAGGTCGTGCACCAGCCGCTGGAGCACGGCCAGCACCTCCTCCGCGGCGGCCGGGTCCAGCGCCGAGGTCGGCTCGTCGAGGACCAGGACCCGGGGGTGCGTGGTGAGCACCGACCCGATCGCCACCCGCTGCCGCTGCCCGCCCGAGAGGGTCGCGATCGGCCGGTCCCGCAGCTCGGCCAGCCCGAGCAGATCGAGGGTCTCCTCCACCCGCCGCCGCATGACGGCCGGGGTGATCCCCAACGACTCCATCCCGTAGGCGAGTTCGTCCTCCACCGTGTCGGTCACGAAGTGCGCGAGCGGATCCTGTCCCACCGTGCCCACCACATCGGCGAGTTCACGCGGCCGGTGCGTCCGGGTGTCCCGCCCCGCGACCGTCACCCGCCCGCGCAGGGTGCCCCCGGTGAAGTGCGGCACCAGTCCGCTCACGGAGCTGAGAACCGTCGACTTGCCGGTCCCGGACGGCCCCACGAGCAGCACGAGTTCACCCTCCGGCACCTCGAGGTCGACGCCCTGGACGGCCGGCCGGCCGGCGCCCTCGTACGTCACGGAGACATCCTCGAAGCGGATCACGACGGCCCCTCCTTCGAAACGGTCAGTGCGGGCAGCAGCCCCAGCAGCACGGCCGCCGCCGGCCACAGCGGAAGCGTCGGGGCGACCAGCGGTACGACCCCGGGACGCAGGGCGTCCGGGTCACGGGCCGCGGCGAGCGCGAGCAGCCCGGCCACGGCCGCCCCCGCCCCGGACACCAGCCAGGCGCGCGTGTCCCACGGATCGGGCCGGTACCGGGTCCGCAGCGAACGCCGGCCCCCGAGCCGCAGCCCCGCCAGCGCGGCACCCAGCCCGGCCAGCAGCGCCGGCGGCCCGTAGCCGCCGCCCTCCGCGGTGAGCAGCCCGTACGTTCCCGCGCACACCCCGAGCAGCCCGCCGAGGGTGAGCGCGGCCGTCGTACGGCGGACCCGGGCGGGCACGTCGGCGCTGCGGCCGTAACCGCGCGCGTCCATCGCGGCGGCCAGGGCGACCGAACGCTCCAACGCCCCCTCCAGCACCGGCAGTCCGACCTGGAGCAGACCGCGGACACCGGCGTCGGGACGGCCCCGCAGTCTCCTGGCGGCCCGCAACCGCTGGGCGTCGGCGATCAGATGCGGCGCGAAGGTGAGCGCGACGACCACGGCCACGCCCATCTCGTACAGCGCGCCGGGCAGGGACTTCAGCAGCCGGGCCGGATGGGCGAGTGCGTTCGCGGCACCGACGCAGATCAGCAGGGCCGCGATCCTGAGCCCGTCGTAGAGGGAGAAGACGACCGCCTCGGCGCTGACCCTGCCGCCGAGCCGAATGCCCTGGGCCCAGTGGGGGAGGGGCACTTCGGGGAGGGTGACGAGGGTGTGCGAACCGGGGACGGGCGAACCGAGGACCACGGTGAAGGCGAGCCGGACGAACAGGACGGCGAGGGCGAGCCTGGCGAAGGCGCCGTAGGAACGGGACCACGGGGACGAGGTGCGGCAGGTGGCCACGACGTACGCCGTGACCGCGACGAGGAGGGCGAGGAGCAAGGGGTTGGAGGTACGGGACGCGGCCACCCCGAGCGAGAGCGACCAGACCCACCAGGCACCGGGGTGGACGGAGGTGCGGCGACGGCGCCGGGGGACGGCGGGTGTCTCCCGCGCGCCGACGTGCCGCGCAAGGGGTGCGGCGCCGGGACCCCTGCGGCTCCGCCGTGCGGACGCGAGCGGCCCCGACGTACCCGTACGGTCCCGGTCACGCATTCTTCCGCCGCCGCGCCTGCCAGAAGGCCCCCGCCGCCAGCACCGCGACCATCCCCGCCCCGGCCAGCAGCCCCACCGAAGGCCCGCTGTCCGCCGGCCCCCCCGAGTCCGCCGTCACCTGCTCCCCGCAGCCCTTCTCGGGATACCCGGCGATCGCGCACAACAACGCGTTCGTGTCGTACCGCAACGGCTTCGCCACCGCGGCCAGCGCCTCCGCCGACGTCGCGTCAGCGGACACCACCGCGCACGCCGTCCGCCGCGCCGGCGGCCGTTCACCGGACGGCGCGTCCGCCGTCGTGCCGAAGTCGACGACCAGCGCCACCCGCTTCTTCCCCCGGACCGCGTCGGTACCGGCGCAGATGGTCCCGAAGTCCGCCGTCCCGCGCGGCCGCGACGCGTCGCCGGAGTCCTCGCTCACCGCGAAGCGGAACCCCTCCACCGCGCCGTCGGCCGGCCGCGCCGTGGACGGCCCCTGCGTGGCGTAGGTCCAGCGCGCGCCGTCCCGCTCCCAGAAGGACCAGTACCGGTAGCCGGCGGCCTCGGCCCGCCCCACCGAACCCCAGGCCGCCAGCAGCAGCACGGTCAGGAGCAGCGGGGCCGCACGGCGGACCGCGGTCACAGCTGCTGCTTCCGGCGGCCGCTGAACAGGAAGCCGATGCCGACGCCGGCGACGAGACCCGTCCCGACGATCCACCAGATGCTCGTGCCCGACGACTTCTCGCCGTCCTTCGTCGCCTCCGTGTGCCGCGCGGCCTGCCGCGGTGCCGGTCCGGTCGCGTCGAGGGCCGCCACCAGGTCCGTACCGCCGAAGTCGCGCGGGTCCGCGCCCATCGCGTGCGCGGCGAGGACGAGTTCGGCGTAGGCCGCGGGCCCGCTCTGCTTCGCCCACGGTGTGGCGTGGGCCGCGAGCCAGGCGTACGGCTTGCGCGCCTGCTGCGTCCGGCCCTGTGCGGCCAGCGCGACGACCGCGTCGGCGGTGTTGCCGTAGTCCGGCTGCGGCGCGGCACCGGCGAGTGCGGTGACGAGGTATCCCTTCGCCGACATCGCGTCCGCCAGGTACGCGCCGCCGTTGCGGGCCACCTCGGCGCGCGTCAGCGCCTTGCCGGAGCCGGGGCCGGAGCAGGCGGGGTCCTCGGCCGGGGTCTTCCCGGCCGCCGTCACGAACCCCTTGCCGAGGGCGCCCAGCACCCCCGCCGCGGTCGCGTCCGCGTTGGCGGTCAGCTTCCCCTTCTTGCCTGGCTGGTAGGCGAGTCCGCCGCCACCGTCCTGGTCGCAGGGGATCGACCACTGGGCGAGGAGCGTGTACGGCGACCTGTCCGCGCTCGCGCCGGCCGCGGCGAGCGCGCCGACGACCACGCCGGTGGAGTTGGTGTCGCTGGCCGAGCCCGGGGCGTAGCCCCAGCCGCCGTCCGCGTTCTGCCGGGCCTTCAGCCAGCCCACGGCCCTGTCCACGGCACCGCCGTGCCCGCCGACCGCCGCCAGCGCCTGTACGGCGGCTGCCGTGCTGTTCGTGTCGACCGCGGTCCTGGCGCCACAGGCCGCCGTCGGGTCGGCGCGGAACGGGGCGAACGAGCCGTCCGCGCACTGCTGCCCGGCGAGCCAGGCCACCGCCTCGGCGGCCGGGGTCTCACCGGCCGTGTGCTGGGCGAGCAGGGCGAGGGACTGGCGCCAGACGCCGTCGTACTTGGGGTCCGAGTCGCCGAACAGCCCCGAGGGGAGCGCCGCCGAGGCGGCCGGGGACGGGGACGCGGCGTCCGCGGCCGTCGCGGTGATCGTGGGTGCGGCCACGCCGATGACGGCGGTGGCGGCCAGCACCGCGGCGCTGCGGCGGAGGACGTTCATGGTCGGCGGGTGCCTCTCCCTGCGGGGAGCCGGGCAGCACGGGACACCCCGGCGACCCGGCTCCGTAACCTCGACGGTGCCGTACGACGGCGGCGCCGGCGCACATGAGCCGATCAACGTCCCGCACGGGGCGGTCCCGCCCGCCGTCCTGAACGGCTTGCGGACAGGGGGCGCACCCGGTGCGGGCGAAGCCGGGAACCGGGGACGGGGGACGGGACGGCGCCGGGTTTGCACCGGCTTCCTCCCGTACGGGCGCTGACGACCCGGCTACTTTACCGGCCGGTCTCCGACGGGTGAGAGGCGGCTGTGCGAGACGCCGCGCCGGCTCACGGCGCGGCGTCCCCCCGACCCACGCAGGCCACCCGGCTGTGCCCCGGCACCACGGGCCGGGCGCTGCGCCGCCGTCGGCCGGTTGGTGCCTCGCCGTCGGGTGGCTGTCACGCCGCCGTCGCGAGGGGGACGATCACTGCGGTCAGGTGACGGCCCATCCGGCCCAGGGCGTCCTCGCAGGCGGCCGGGGTGTCGCCGACCGCCACCCAGAGCGCGAGGCGGTCCGTGACGGTGACGGGGCTGCCGGGGTCCTGGGTGAGGATCATGCGGTCGGCGCCGGGCTCCCGGGCGGCGTCGGGGCAGAGTTCCAGCTGGTCGAGGCGGCCGGTGACGGCCGGGTAGGCGAACTGGACCGCGGCCGCCCGCTGCCGGGTCGGCGTGGTGTCCGGCAGCTCGCCGGTGGCCAGCGCGGCCGCGGCCTGCGCGAGGTCGACGCCGGTGGCCCGCCTGACGAGGAGCGGGATCAGATCGCCGGGCAGGTGCGGGGTGACGTCGGTGACCCGGGGGCCGCGGTCGGTGAGCCGTAAGCCGATGTGCAGGACCCCCCGGGTGACGCCGAGGGCGTGCACGGTGCGGTCGACGGCCAGCCGCAGGAAGCGGTTGTGCAGCAGGCCGTCGTGGGCGTGCACGGTGTGCCGCAGCGGCTGCCGGGCGGGCGCCGGGCCCGGGGTCGTACGGGTGATGGCGGCGATCCGGATCTCGCCGTCCAGGACGACGGTCTCGGCGCACACGCGGGGCGCGCCGGGGTGGTCGGCGGGATCGTCGGCGGGCACGCCGCGTCCGGCCGGCGAGGCGCGCAGGGCGGCCGGGTCCGCGAAGGCGGCGGCCGTGGCGGGGGACAGGCCGGGCAGCCCCAGCTGGGCGGCGATCGTGGCGGCGGCGACCGCGTACTCGTCCGAGAGGGTCAGCACCCCGCGGACCCGGTGCCGGGCCGCGAACCGCACCACCGCCGACGCCGTCGCCCCGCCCTTGCCGGGGTCCGCGGCGAGGTGACCGGCCAGATGGGGGAGCGCCCAGGCGGGCGGTGCGGCGTCCACCAGCAGCACCGGGCGGACCGCGGCGACGCGGGCCAGCGCGAACTCGTCGTAGGCGCGGCGGCGGCCGGCGCCGAGGAGCAGGACGGGCTGCGGCATCGGTTCGCCTCACCTTCGCGGGGAGGAGGCGGGGCGGCGGTTCGCCCCGGCCGCCACTCCCCCGTAGGCGGCACCCGGAGCGGTTCGGTTCGACCGTGGCCTGGTGGATTGTGATCCTTTCCCGCCGAACCGTCATATGTCAACGATTGCTGCCCAATTCAGCAGTGGACCTTGTCATGTCTGGTGGACCGTACGGGTGATTGGGTAGCCTCGCGTCTGCCCGGCCGAGCGACCGCCGAGCGATCGTCGACGCGTTCAGGGGGACCGTGGTGAGTGACGCCCATGCCCCGCTGACCGGCGTACTGGAACGGCTCGGGGAGCTGACCGGATGCCGTGGGCGGCTGTCCGAGGCGCTGGACGTGGCCGACCTCTCGCAACGCACCGGCATCCCGGTCGCGGTGGTCGCCGAACTGCTCGCCGGCGGCGCCGCTCCCGAGGCCGGGCTCGCCGAACGGGTGCGCCAGCGGCTCGACTTCATTCGCGAGAACCGGCGCAGACCCGACGGCAAGCGGTACTCGCTGGGCGAACTCGCGGCCATCGCCGGCACCAGCAGGCAGTGGCTGAGCGAGTGGCGCAAGAGCGGGCTCCCCAGCCTCGAACACACCGACCGGCTCAGGCGGTTCTTCGGACTGCCGGCCGGCTTCTTCACCGCGGACGAGCCCGAGGCGCTGTACGAGGCGCTCCAGCCGGTGCTGCAGGGCCTGGAGGCCCAGGCCGACCCGCTGTCCAGGCTGCGCGAGAGCGGCCTGGTCCGGCTGGCCGCCCGCGCACCGCAGATGAACCCCCGGCAGCTGGCCACCCTCGCCGACCTGGCGGAACTGATCGTCACCTCCGAAGGCGCCGTCAACTGAGGCCGCTGCAGGGCGACTTACCATGTAAGTGGAACCGAGACCGATACCGATGGGAACGCCTACCGCCAGCGAGGACGCCGACGCATGAGCCCGAGACGATCGCCCAAGCGCTTCCTCGCCCAGCTCGTCCGGGACACCGCCCGCACGCTGGAGCCGCCCACCCGGCCCGAGGAGTTCCTGCACGCGCTGTGCGCCACGCTCAGCCCGCGGCTCGACCGCCCGGTCCGGCTCAGGTTCCTCACCTTCCCGGCGGGGCTCGACGTCTCCGGGATCACCCTCGCCAAGGACGACGAGTACATCGTCGTGGTCGAGAAGCGCGCCGCCGACGCCCACAAGTTCGTGATCGCCGGGCACGAGATCGGCCACATCCACTACGGCACGCTGGACGTCCACTACGACGTCGGCCTGCCCGCCGCCGCGCGCCGGCTGCTCGGCCGGTCCGACGAGGACATCCCCTGGGACCGGGTCGTCGCCCTGGCCACCCGCTCGCCGGCCGCGTCCGCCGCCGAGGCCGAGTGGGAGGCCGAGGAGTGCGGGCTGCGGCTCGCCGCCAAGTTCCGCAAGGTCGTCGGACCGTACGCGGCGACCGGCCGCAGCTCCCAGAACACCCTCACCGACCGCCTGTCGTCCTCCCTGGGCAACATCGGCGGCCCCTGATGCGCGGGGGCCGGCGGGGGAGACGTGCATGAGCGGGCCCTGGGACATGGCGGGCTCGTACGCCGCCTACGCGATCCCGGCGGTGCTGATGGCCGTGGCCTTCGTGATCAAGCTGCCGCTGCTCCGGCGTGCCTGGCAGGACCCGATCCTGCGGGCCACCGCACTGCTCCTCGGCATCGGCGCCCTCATCTTCGCGTCCCTCCCACCGGGCAACCTGCACCGCATCAACGAACTCACCGGCGTCCCCAACTTCGCCGGAGTCTGGGTCTACTCGCTGCTCACCGCGTACTGCGGCGCCTGCCTCTGGCTGATCATCACCTGGCGCGAGCCGCCGTCCGCCGTCCGGCGCCGCAGGACCCGGCTGGTGTGGATCGCGTACGCCGTCATCATCGTCGGGCTGTGGGTGACCTTCGCGCTCGGCGACCACCACGTGGAGCGGCTGCGCGACCTGGACACGTACTACGCCAACACCCCCTGGATGCGCGAGCACACGATGCTCTACCTGGTCGCGCACATGGTGTCGGCCGTGGTCGCCGCGGCCATCCTGTGGGCCTGGTTCCAGGAGGTCGCCGACACGTGGCTGCGCCGGGCCGTGGTCTGCCTCCAGGTCGCCTACGCCCTCGGGTTCGTCTTCGACGTCGCCAAGGTCGCCGCGATCGTGGCGCGTTGGACGGGGCACGACTGGGACTACCTCTCCACGTACGTGGCACCGCCGTTCGCGATCGCCGAGGCCTTCCTGGTCTCGGTCGGCTTCATCGCCGGTCAGGCCGGCCCGTACCGGGACGAACGCCGGCGCCTGCGCCGTACCCACCGCAGCCTGGAGCCGTTGTGGCGGGAGATGCTGACGGTCGGCGCGTCGCCGGCCCCGGCCACCGGCCGGGTCTCGGGTGCCGAACTCCGCCTGGAACTGCGCCGGGCCGCCATCAACGACGGCCTGCTCAGGCTCGCCCCGTACCTGAGCGGGGCCCGGCGGGAGCGGGCCCGGCGGGAGGCGGCGGCCGCCGGGCACCCCGAGCACACCGCACGGGGGATCGCCGGGGCGGTGGACATCCTGGTCGCGGTGGACGCGTTGCGGGCCGCGGGTCGGGGGCCGACCGGGACGACCGGGGAGGTCCGTGAGCCCGGTCCCTCCGCCGCCCCGGACGCCGACCGGCCGGCGCGGTCCGCCGCTCCCGAGCACGCCCCGGCCGATGTCCCCGACCGCGAACTGGAGTCCGTGGCCGACGCACTGCGCATCCACTCGCCCCTCGTGGAGAGACTCCGCCGGCAGGCGGCCGCCACGGAAGGTCTCGTCACCCGCGCCTGACCGGCGTCCACCGCCCGCTTCGACCAGGTCGCCGACCAGGTCGCCGACCGGTCCGGACGGCTGGGCGGGGCCGTCTCAACGGCCGGCGCGGGGCGTCGCCCCGCCGAACGGGAGCACCAGGGACCGGGAGGCCAGCAGCCACCGCCCGGCCACCCTGCGGAACACGTCCTCGTAGTGACCGACCTGGACCGGCGCCCCGGCCGGGACCATCTCCCCGGCGTACCCGTCGACGCGGTACGTCTGGAAGTACGACGTGCCCGTGGCTGTGGCCGTATCCGGGTCCATGGCGGTGTCCGGGACGGTGTCCGGGGCGTCCACCGTGATCAGGATGTTGGACATGACCCGCCGGGAGAGGCGATCCGGCGGGCGGCTCCCGAAGTAGGCGGCGATCGCCTGCCGTCCCGCCACCCGTCGCCCGTCACCGGGCGGCGGCCACTGCCACCAGCCGTCCTCGGTGAACAGTGCGGCGACGGACGAGGGGTCACCGAGGTCCAGCCGGTGCGCGAAGTCGATGACGAGGCGCTCGCAGGCGCGTTCGGCGAGCAACCGCTCCAGGGGATCCACGCGTCTCCTACCGCACCGCGACGTACGTGACCGGCTCGCTCCCCGGCACCGGTTCCGCCCGGCCCAGTTTCACCAGCCGCCGCAGATGGGCCTCGGCCTCCGAGACGGCGATGTTCCGCGAGCCGTAGGGGATCTGCTCCCAGGGCCGGTTCCACTCCATCCGGACCGCCAGTTCCCATGGCGTGAGCGGCTCTTGGAGGAGGGCCAGCAGTCCCGTGAGCCGCTCCTCGTGATGGGCCAGCAGCTCACGGACCCGGTCCTGCGCGTTCGTGAAGGTGTGCTGGTGGGCGGGGAGCACCTCGGCGGGGGCGAGGCGGCCGATGCGCTCCAGGGAGTCCAGGTAGTCGCCGAGCGGGTCGGTGACGGTGGCGTCGTCGGGGTCCTCGTACAGGCCGATGTGCGGGGTGATCTCGGGAAGCAGGTGGTCCCCGGAGAACAGCCGTCCGTGGCCCGGGAGCCGAGCGGGGTGCTCCTCCTCCAGGTGCAGGCAGACGTGGCCGGGGGTGTGACCCGGAGTCCACACGGCCCGTACCCGCCGACCGGGCAGGTCGAGCAGTTCGCCGGGCACGATCTCGCGGTCGGGCAGGGCGGGGGACAGGCCGGGCACGCTCCGCCGGCGGCCGCCGCGCAACGGCGCGATGTGCTCCTCGGGCGCCCCGGCGGCCGTCAGCTTCGCCGTCATGTACGTGAACCACCGCTCCGGCCGGGTCTCCCGCGTCCGCCGCACGATCGCCGCGTCGGCGGCGTGCAGGGCGATCCAGGCACCGGAGACCTCCCGTACCCGCCCGGACAGCCCGTGGTGATCAGGGTGGTGATGCGTGATCACCACCCCGTGCACCTCGTCCACCCCCGTGCCGCAGGCCGCCAGCCCCGCCACCAGCACGTCCCACGATTCGGGGTCGTCCCACCCGGTGTCGACCAGCACCGGCCCGCGATCGGTGTCGACGACGTACACCAGTGTGTGCCCCAGCGGGTTGTCCGGGATGGGCACGGCGACGGACCGCACGCCCCCGCCCAGGTCCCGCACCGCCGTCGACCCGCCCCGACCGTCCGTCATCAGCCCGCCTCCGCCCGCCCGTCCCACGGCCACCGCTCACTATAACTAGAACTGGTTTCAGATCCGACGGCGTGCGGTGAAGTTCCCGCTCGCCGCGGCCGCGTCCGCCGCCGTGATCCGGTACAGCACGTTCGGGCGGAGCGGCCCTTCGGGCGCGGTGGGGTCGTCGAAGTCGCCGGCCGGGTCCCGGGTCATGCCGATCCGGCGCATGACGGCCTGCGAACGGAGGTTGCCGGCCGTGGTCACGGCGAGGATCTCGGGCAGCGCGAGCCCGCCGAAGCCGTGGGCCAGCACCGCCAGCGCCGCCTCGGTGGCGTAGCCGTGGCCCCAGGCCGGCCGGGCGAGCCGCCAGCCGATCTCCACCCCGCCGAACGGCAGGTCGTCCTCGACGTCGTCCAGCCCCGCGAAGCCGATGAACTCACCCGTGGCCCGCACCTCGACAGCCCACCACCCGTAGCCCCGCCGGTCGAACCCGGCCCGGAACCTGGCCACGGAGGCGTCGCTCTGCTCGCGGGTGAGGACGTCGCCCAGGTGCTCCCGCACCTCGGGATCGGCGTTCATCGCCGCCCAAGGTCCGAGGTCGCGGTCGCGCCAGGGGCGAAGGACGAGGCGTTCGGTGCGCAGTTCGGTCATGTCCCCAGCCAACGCGTACTCACCCTCGGGGGCAATCGGTTTCTGCCGCCGGCCGCCGCTCCACCGGGCGAACGGACTCGGTTCCGGTGCCGGGCTGTCAAGCCGCGGCGGCTCCGGCGGCCGCGGCGGCCCGTGGTCCGGTCCGGATGGTGGCGCAGGCGGCTATGGCGCCGGTGGTGGCCGGTCGTCCAGCCGTCGCAGGATCTCGCGCTCCGCCGCAGTGAGCGGCGGCCCCGACAGGCGGGGGAGCGGCGGGCCGGTCAGCGCGGCCGTGACCACCGCCGGCCGCAGCAGGCGCAGCGGGCCCGCCTTGACGCTGGTGACATCCCAGAGGGCGGACGCGGCCGGGTAGGAGCCGGTCGCCGCCCGGACCAGCCGCCGGGTGTACTTCGCCGAGATCCGGTCCGCGAGCGTGGGACCGCTGCCGACGATGCCCGGGTACAGGACGTCCGAGCTGACGGCCAGCGTCCACGCGGCCTCGATCGGCTTGGCCACTTCCCGCTGGACCCGCCGGGCGAGACCGGGCGTTCCCCACCGGTCGCGCACCGTGCGAGCGAGCGCCAGAGCACTCAGCGCCGCCACGGACATGCCCTGCCCGTACAGCGGGTTGAAGGTGGCCAGGGCGTCCCCCAGCACCACGAGCCCGTCCGGCCAGGCGGGGGCCTTCTCCAGGTAGCGGCGGGCATTGCTCGAACTGTGGCTGGTGAAGACGGGCGTCAGCGGTTCGGCTCCGGCGACGAGCTGCCCCACGATCGGGTGCGGCAGGTCGAACGCGTACTGCAGGAACTTCTCCTCGTCCTTCGGCGGCTCCCCGCCGCGGGAGCCCCCGAAGCTGACCATCCAGCGGGCGCCCTGCGCGTCGTCCTCGATCGGAACGACCATCCCGCTGCGGCCGGGCTCACCGCTGAACGGATCGGGCTGGACGAGGGTCAGCGGCCACCCCTCCGCACCGTGCGGAGTCCGGTAGATCCGGGTGGAGTTGACGAGTCCGGTGTCCAGCGTGCGCTCCTGGACCCCGGTGATCCCCACCTCCTTGAGCCAGGTGACGATGCGGGAACCACGGCCGCTCGCGTCGACCACGAAGTCCGCGGCGAGATCGGCCTCCGAACCGTCGGCCGAGACCCGCAGCCCCTCGAGGGCGGTGAACCGCGGCGCGAACCCCGCGCCGCCGACGGCGGCGACCCGCACCCCGGTCACCTGCGCGGCCGAGCCGAGGAGGGCACGGGCGTGGGCCCGGTGCACGCTGATTGCGCGGTACGTCATGACGGCGGTGCGCACGGCCCAGTCGAGGAGCGCCCGCGTGCACGTGACCATGTGGTGCCCGTCGCGGCTCCAGCGACGGAACCACCCCTCCGGGGTGAGCGCGAGCATGTCCTTGGCGAGGGATATCTCCTTGGCACCGGCGTCGCGAAGATGGTCCCGTATGCCGACCGACGAGGGGACGAGCGCGTCGATGGCCTCCAGACCGCCGGCCATCAGAAGATGCGCGTGGCGTCCCTGGGGCACCCCCCTGCGGTGGTCCGGGCCGCCGGGCAGGTCGTCACGGTCGAGCACGATCACCTCGTCGACCACGGTCGCCAGGGCGGCTGCGGCCAGAACGCCCGCCGTTCCGGCTCCGATGACCACGGCTCTGCGCGGCATGAGACTCCTCATAGTCACTCCTGTGAGGCCCTCACCGTAACCTTGTTCGCCTCGCCGGTGAGCGGCAACCGTCCCAGCGCGCGCGCCAGTTGGACCAGATCCCCGGTGCCGGGGCCCGCGGTGGCCCGCAGCCGGTACCGGTCGGCCCCGCCGGGATCGTCCAGGACGGGCTCCCGGCCCGGGTCCTGTGCGCCGCGCGCCGCCGTCACGACCATCGTGGCCTCGCACACGACGCGGGCCTGCTCGGGCGTGTGGCCCCGCGCACGAGCCGCGGTGTACGCGGCGTGGCCGACCTTCTTGTCGAAGGCGGGCGTCAGCTGGAGGAGCGCGTCGTGGATGGACAGCTCACGCCACTGGAGCCACGCCTTGGGGAACTGCCACCAGAACGGCGCCGGCTTGGGGGCGGTGGTCAGCTCCCGCACCGCGGCCCACAGCGGGGCGAGTTCCCGGTAGTCCCACAGGCTCCGCCACTGTTCACGGGCCGCGGGCAGCAGCCGGGGCAGGACGAAGCCCACGCTGCAGATCAGAGCTCCCAGGGACGCCATCGGCGGGGCGACGTCGGTGGACAGGAAGTCGAGGTCGTGGCCCGTCCAGCGGGCGACGACAGCGGTGATCTTGCCGAATTCGAAGCCGACGACGTCCACGACGATCCCGATGATGATCAGCCACAGTCCCCGCCGGAGCAGACCCGTCACCGTCCTCGCCCATTTCAGGCAGACCGCGCACATGATCAGGGCGCACACCCCGTGTCCGATCAGGTAGAGGGCGATCATCTCCCTCATGCCGGGCGTGGTCGAGTAGTAGGTGTCGAGATCCTGCAACCGCTCGACCGGGGCATCGGCCAGGGCGAACAGCACGATGATCGCGGTGATGAGGAACGCGCACGCGGCGATGACGCGGCAGACCAGGCGCCGCACACGGGCGGGACTGCCGCCGCGCCAGGTGATCAACAGCACGAGCAGCGAGCAGCTGTACGCCGAGATCAGCGAATAGGTCAGCGGGGCACCGAAGTTCGGGATGCCGGTGGCCGAGTTCACCGCGGACAGGGTGACCGGGGCGGAACACGTGAAGCAGCAGGCGGCGAGTGCGAGATTCGCGCTGGTGGATGCGGTGAGCGGGTTGCGCAGGGCGGCTCTGGGCTTCGGTGACAGCAGCACGGCGGACACGGCCAGCAGCGCGGCCGCCGAGTAGACGACGAAGCTCATGCCTCTGATCTCCGATCAACCCCGGGCCGCGGGGGCAGGGGGCGGGGAGGGGACGACGGCTGCGGACGGCTCACGGGGCACCGTCGGGGAGCGTGGGAGGGGCCGTGCAGGAGGGGGTGCGGGCCTGCTCCACGGAGGCGGAGGCGGAGGCGGCGAGGGCGTCGGCTACGTGGACCAGGTCCGTCACGTCCTTCACGACCTGGAGCTGGAGCGGCTGGTCGTCCATGCGCGACTCGAAGGCGGGCCGGCCGGCGCGCTCACTGCGCACGGCGGTGGCGACCGTGACCGCCAACGCCGCGGTGCCCGCCCGCCGGGAGCCTTCCGCCTGCCGGCTCTCCCGGGCGTACACCCGGTCGAACAGGTCTTGATCGAGATGCGGTTCCAGGGCTTTCAGGCCGTTGTGGATGTTCGTCTCGCGCCAGGTGAGCCAGAGCCCTGGGGAGAGCGGCCGCGGCATGCGCAGGGACCTGCGGACGTTGATGTCGGCGAGTTCCCGCTCGAGCGGCCGCAGGCGGCGGTAGGTCCGCCAGGAGCCGTACCAGTGGGTCAGGCGTCGCCCCAGCAGTGGCAGCAGGACGCCGGTCACGGTGAGGAAGGCACCTATCCCGGCGAACCCCGGTGAAAGGTCGGTGCTGAGCACCGACCAGTCGCGGCCGCTCCAGCGGGCGGCGACGGCGACGAGCTTGCAGACGCTGTACCCGGCGCCGGTCATGGTGCCGACGCCGAGCGTCACCAGGCCGACGCGCAGCCAGCCGGTCACGGCCCTCGCCCAGCGCAGCGACCAGATGCCGGTGACGGTGACGGCCGTCAGGTGCGCCACCAGGTACAGCACGATCATTTCCCTGATGAAGGGCGTGGTGGCGTAGTAGGTGTCGAAGTCGGACCGGCGCTCCGTGGAGGCGTCCCCGAGCGCGAACAGGATGCCGATGGCGACGATCACGGCGGCATAGCTGAGCATCCAGCGCCGGGCCGTCCGGTGCACGCGCGGGCCGTCCTGCCAGTACACGACGAGGACCAGTGAGGAGGCGCTGTAGGCGGTGATGTTGGCGTAGGTCAGCGGAGCCGCGAGATTCGGAACGTGGCTGACCTCGTTGATCACGCCCACGGTCGGCGGGGCCCCGAGCAGGAAGCACAGGCTGGCGAGGGCCAGTACCGCGGTGATGGCGCGCAGGTACGGATCCCGCCGGTGTACGAGCAGATCGTGCAGTTTCGGCGCCAGACCCACCCACAGCACGCTGCAGCTGCCGTAGTTGATCAGGCCGCTCAAGGCTGCGTCCCACGGTAGTCGAGAGCGGCCCCGATCCGGCCGGCGAGATCACTGGTCCCGCCGTGCGCCGCGTAGACGGAGTCCGGAGCCGCCCGGAGCCAGGGGCGCAGTCGCCGGGCGACGAGCAGCCCGAAGCTCTCGGCCTCCTTCTCGGCGGCCTCGACGAAGTCCGTACGGGCGGCGGCGGCCAGCTGCTCCGGGCCGATCGACTGCGCCTTGTGCATGTGCCACACCTCGTGGCCGAAGATGACGAGCTTGTGCCAGTCCGCCGCGTCCTTCTCGATGACGATGTGGTCGACGACGCCCGCGTCGGGGCTCTGCTGTTCCATCCACATCCCGGTCGTGCGCAGGAACGTGGGGAACGACCGCCTGTGCACGATCACGAGGCGGCCCCGCCACTGGTTCACGGAGTCGACGAGGGCGTCGAAGAGCACATCGGGATCTGCCGGAACCGGAACCCGCAGCGGCTCGATCAGCGCATCCGCCAGCCGGTGCATCTCTTTCCTCTTACGCACGCCTCTCCCCGGGAGCGTCGAACGCCGTGCAGAACCCCCGCGGTGTGCACACGGGTGGGTCGCAATATGCCAAGTGTCGCGCGCCTCGGCTACCTCAAGGGGCGCCCAAGCGGGCCGGATGGCCTGACGACAGCCCCGAGTGGCGGGGAAACAGCTGCTCAGAGCCTGCCCACTCGTGCCCCTGGCTTAGTTCAACTAGAACTGGTATCAGTTCTGAGACATCGTCAGAAAGGGTGGCGGGGCGCCATGACCGAGTTCCTGGAGCACGGACAGCTGTTCATCGGCGGGGAGTTGACCGACCCCCTCGGCAAGGACGTCATCGAGGTGGTCTCGCCGCACACCGAGGAGGTCTTCGGGCGGGTGCCGCACGCCTCGCGGGAGGACGTGGACCGGGCGGTGGCGGTGGCCCGGCGGGCCTTCGACGAGGGGCCCTGGCCGCGGATGACGCTGGACGAGCGGATCGAGGTCGTCACCCGGATCAAGGACGCGATCGCCGTGCGGCACGAGGAGATCGCCCGGGTGATCTCCTCCGAGAACGGCTCCCCGTACTCCTGGAGCGTCCTCGCGCAGGCACTCGGCGCGATGATGGTGTGGGACGCGGCGATCAGGGTGGCGCGTGACTTCACGTACGAGGAGACGCGCGACGGCGTGCTCGGGAAGATCCTGGTGCGGCGGGAACCGGTCGGGGTGGTGGCCGCCGTGGTGCCGTGGAACGTGCCCCAGTTCGTCGCCGCCGCCAAGCTCGCCCCCGCGCTGCTCACCGGGTGCACGGTGGTGCTCAAGCCGTCCCCGGAGTCCCCGCTGGACGCGTACATCCTGGGGGAGATCGCCAAGGAGGCCGGGCTGCCGGACGGGGTCCTGTCCATCCTGCCTGCGGACCGCGAGGTGAGCGAGTACCTGGTGTCCCGTCCCGGTGTCGACAAGATCTCGTTCACCGGGTCGGTGGCCGCCGGTCGGCGGGTGATGGAGGTCGCGTCGCGGAACCTCACCCGTGTGACGCTGGAACTGGGCGGCAAGTCGGCGGCGGTCGTGCTGCCGGACGCCGACGTGTCCGCCGCCGTCGCCGGGATCGTCCCGGCCGCCTGGATGAACAACGGGCAGGCGTGCGTCGCCCAGACCCGCATCCTCGTCCCGCGCTCCCGCTACGACGAGTTCGCCGACGCCTTCGCCGCCGCCGCGAGCGCCCTGAAGGTCGGTGATCCGCTCGACCCGGCCACCCAGGTGGGGCCGTTGGTCGCCCGCCGCCAGCAGCAGCGGAACCTGGACTACATCCGGATCGGACAGGAGGAGGGCGCGAAGATACTCACCGGCGGCGGGCGCCCGGCGGGCCTCGACAAGGGCTGGTACGTCGAGCCGACGCTCTTCGGTGGCGTCGACAACTCCATGCGGATCGCCCGCGAGGAGATCTTCGGGCCGGTGATCTGCCTGCTTCCCTACGGCGACGAGTCGGAGGCCCTGAAGATCGCGAACGACTCCGACTACGGGCTGAGCGGCAGCGTGTGGACGGCGGACGTGGCGCACGGCATCGAGGTGGCCCGCCAGGTCCGTACCGGAACGTACTCGGTCAACACCTTCAGCCTCGACATGCTCGGGCCGTTCGGCGGCTACAAGGACTCCGGTCTGGGGCGGGAGTTCGGGCCGGAGGGGTACGGCGAGTTCCTGGAGCACAAGATGATCCATCTGCCGGCCGGGTGGGAGGCGTGACGGACCATGGGTGACCGCTGGCACGTCGAGGTCGACCGGTCGATCTGCATCGGCTCGGCCCAGTGCGTCCACCGCGCCACCGGCTCCTTCCGCCTCGACTCCGCCATGCAGTCCCACCCAGTGGACCCGGAGACGGACGCCAACGGCAGGATCCTCGACGCGGCGGAGAACTGCCCGGTGGAGGCGATCACGATCACCCTGCTGGACACCGGAGAACCCGTCTTCCCCCCGGAGGACTGACCGGAGTGCCTACCGGCAGCGGACCCGAGCCGGGGCCGGGCCGACGGGCGGGCGTCGCGGGGCTGGTCGGCGGTGGTCGGTGGTGGTCGGTGGCGGGGCCGCTGGGTGACAGGTGGCGGAAGGACCGGAGTCCGGTGGCGGGGGTCGCACGGCTGACGGGTGGTGGCAGGGGCGGGCGGAGGGGCTGATGGTGCGCGGTTGTGCGGCCGCAGGACTGACCGGAGGCCGACAACCGGGCCGACCGGCTTCGACCGGTGGGCCCCTCGGCAAGGGCCGCAGGGCCACAGGCCGACCGTGCGGAGGGGGCGACCGGAGGGCTGAGGGTAGGGCCCAACGGGGGCGGTCGCGGGGCTGCTCGGACGGTCGGAGGCCGCCCCCGATCCCCGCACGGTCGAGGGCGGCCTTGATCGCGAAGCCGCCGAGGTCGGCTCCGGAGAAGGACTTCAGCGAGCCCAGCAGTCGTCCC
>NZ_JBEYFC010000055.1:0-29361 GCF_040634175.1 Streptomyces sp. NPDC007162 | reverse complement strand
GTCGCCCTGGGCACTGGTGGTCTCTTACACCACCGTTTCACCCTTACCCAGCACCGAAGTGCTGGGCGGTTTGCTTTCTGTGGCACTGTCCCGCGAGTCGCCTCGGGTGGCCGTTAGCCACCACCCTGCCCTGTGGAGCCCGGACGTTCCTCGGGAAGCCCCCTGGGGGAACTCCACGCGGCCGTCCGCCCGGCTCGTCTGCCGTGGCGACCATGTTACCGGGCGCCGGCCTCGTCTCGTTCCGGGCGGGGGTCCGGACCGCCGCGGCGGAACAGCCGGCGGGTGGCGGCCGGGGCCTCGGGGCCCGCCGGCACCGGGCCCGCCAACCCCTTCGGTGCCGAGGTCAGCGTCGCCAGCACCGATCCCGCCAGGATGAGGGTGAAGGCCACGGCGATGGTCACGGTGAAGCTCTCGCCGAGGAACAGCGCTCCCGCCGCCACCGCCACCGCCGGGTTGACGTACGTGATCACCGTGGAGCGGGTCGGGCCGATCTCCTTGATGAGTTCCAGGAAGGCGACGAAGGCCACCGCCGTGCAGAGGACGCCCAGGGCGAGGAGGGACAGGAGCGCGTTCGTGGAGGGCATGGCGGTGGGCCGGGTGGCCGCCGCCGCGGGGGCGTAGACCAGGGCCGCCAGGGTCAGGCAGGGGGCGATCAGCTGCAGGGTCGGGACGTCCTTCAGGCGGCGGGCCGCGATGAGGGGTGCGGTCGCGTAGCCGATCACGGTGAGCAGCACCTCGCCGAGGGAGCGGGCGTCGCCGCCGGTCAGGTGGGGGACGGTCAGGACTCCGACGCCCGCCAGGCCGATCAGGAGGCCGGTGATCCGGCGGGCACCCAGGTGTTCGCGCTCGCCGCCGAAGTACCTCGCCGCCACCACGCCCACGATCGGCACGCCCGCTATCAGCAGACCCGCCGTCGAGCTGGAGAGGTGGCGTTCGGCGTCCGTGAGGGTGAACCACGGGCCCAGGATCTCTATGCAGGCGAAGGCCAGCATCGGGCGCCAGTGGGCGCGGAGGGTGCCCAGCAGGCCGCCCTGGCGGATCGCCAGGGGGAGGAGGAGCAGGGCGCCTACCGCGCACCGCGCGAACACCACCATGGACGGGGACACCTCGTCCACCGCCACCTTGATCATCAGATAGGGGATGCCCCAGACCACTCCCATCAGGGAGAACAACATCCAGCCGCGTGCAGTCATGCGGCAAGCATCGGGCTCAGACCCGGGCCGCGTCTTGAACGCTGTTGCGGTACGCCGCCGGGGTCACCCCCAGCACCCTGCGGAACCAGCGGGTCAGATGGGCCTGGTCGGCGAAACCCACCGACGTCGCCACCTCCGCGGGGCGCAGGCCCGCCTCCAGCAGGCCACGCGCGCGGTCCACCCGGTACTGGGCCAGCCAGGCGTACGGCGGGACGCCCATCGTCGTACGGAAGGCCCTCAGGAGCTGGTAGCGGGAGAGGCCGAGGTCTGCGGCCAGGTCGGCGAGAGAGGGCGGGGCCGTGAGTTCGTCGGCCAGGCGGTCGCGGACCAGGAGGGCGACCCCGCCGGCGCCGGGGACGCGGTCCGGTGCCGGGCGGGCCGTCGAGTGGCGGTGGGACAGGGCCGTCAGCAGCCAGGGGAGGCGGGACTCGGCCTCCAGGGGGTCGGGGCAGGCGGCGAGGTCCGTGTGGGCGTGCCGGAAGGCCGCGGCCAGCTCCGGGTCGTTCACCACGGGGTCGCGGAAGTGCGGGGTGCCGAGGGTCAGGGTGCCGTCCGACAGCAGGGACGGGGTCGCGTACAGGGCGCGGTAGGCGTAGCCGTCGGTCGGCGTGGCCGGACCGCCGGTGTGCATCTCGCCGGGTGCCAGTACGACGATCGAGCCGGGGCCGGTGCTGATGTGGCCGCCCCGGTAGGCGATCACCTCCGAGCCGCCGACACAGACTCCTATCGAGAACTCGGCGTGCGTGTGCGGGGCGTACACGTGCTTGTCGAACCGCGCCGTCAGCATGTCGAGCGACGGGCCGCAGCGGCCCAGTCTCGCCCTCGTCCACCGTGCCTGTTCGGCCATCTCGGCACCCCCCTTGCGTCAAGAGTGCAACGTCCCCGGCCCCGTTTCCATGCCCCGGGCCGGGGCCGCAGGGAAAGTCACGCGCCCGGGAAAGTCATGCGTCGGGGAAGGTCACGCGCCGGGGAACATCCGCTCCAGGCCGTCGAAGGCCGCCGCCATCCGCTCCCGGTGGTCCACCGCGACCTCCTCGTACGGCACCCCCGCGAGCTCGTCCCGTACGGAGACCACGCACACCGAGCGGTAGGCGGCGACGGTCACGGCCGCCGTCAGGTCCGGATCGGCGACGCCGGCCTCGGCGAGGGCTCCGGCCAGCGCCCGTTCCACCTCCTCCGCGCCCTCCCTGGCCCGGGACAGCAGCGCGGACGAGTCGGCGACGACGAACCAGAAGCCCGCGAAGCCCTTCCCCACGCCGCCCAGCGGATGCCCCGCGTCGATGAACCGGAAGGCCAGGCGGCGCAGGGCCGTGAGCGGGGACTCGGCGGGCGCGCGGTCCCGTACCGCCCCGGCGAAGGCCGCGACGGCCTCCGGGATGCGGTCCAGGAACAGGTCCTCCTTGCGCGGGAAGTAGTTGAAGACGGTCATCGCCGAGACGCCGGCCGCCCGTGCGACCTCGGCGACGGTCACCCGGTCGAAGCCGTGCTCCCGGAACATCACCGTCGCGACGTTCGAGATCCGCTGCCGCGTCTCCCGCTTCTTGCGCTCCCGCAGGGATTCCCCCGGCCTGTCCCCTGGTCTGTTCTCGTCGATCACAAGAAAACTATAGCCGCTCGAAACTTTTAGTGACTACAGTGAAGCCATGACGATGACGACAGAAGCCAAGAGCGACTACGACGTGGTGGTGGTCGGCGGCGGGCCCGTCGGCCTCTTCCTCGCCGGCGAGCTGCGCCTCGGCGGCGCGAGCGTGCTGGTCGTGGAGCGGCTGGCCGAGGTGGACGAGACCATCAAGGCGGGCGGGATCAACACGGCGGGCGCGGTGGCGCTCTACCGGCGGGGGATGCTGCCCGACCTGGCGGCCGCCTGGGAGAGGAACCGGTGGCGGATGCGGGCCTTCCTCGGGGACGGGAGCGCCGACGCGCCCCGCACTCCCCCGAAGTTCGCCGGGCACTTCGCCGGGATCATGATGCGCGGCGACCTCTTCGACCCGACCGACCCGGCGTTCGCGGACATCGGCCCCGCCGACGGCGTGGGGCTCGGCGTTCCGCAGGTCGAGCTGGAGCGGATCCTGGGCGCCCGTGCCGAACGGCTCGGTGTCGAGGTCCGCCGGGGCGTGGCCCTGGCCGGGTTCGACGCCGACGACGCCGCAGTGGTCGTACACCTCGCCGACGGCGCACAGGTCAGGGCGGGCTGGCTGGTGGGGTGCGACGGCGGGCGCAGCACCGTCCGCAAGCTCGCCGGGTTCGACTTCCCCGGCACGGAACCGGAGATCACCGGCTATCAGGCGGTCGTGGAGATGACCGGGAGCGAGCGGCTCGGGACGGGGTGGAACACGACGGACGTGGGGACGTACGTCAACGGGCCCTTCCCGGGCCGGATCCTCACCGTCGAGTTCGACGGCCCGCCCGCCGACCTCCCCCACGCTCGGCTTCGCTCGCGCGGGGGGACCCCCATCGCGCCCGTCACCGCCGAGGAGCTCCAGGCCTCCCTGCGCCGGGTGTCTGGGGTGGAGGAGGTGACCGTCCACAAGGTGCTCACCTCCACCCGGTTCACGGACAACGCCCGGCAGGCGAGCACCTACCGCGAGGGCCGGGTGCTGCTCGCCGGGGACGCGGCGCACGTGCACTCGCCGTTCGGCGGCCAGGGGCTCAACCTCGGGCTCGGCGACGCCATGAACCTCGGCTGGAAGCTCGCCGCCGTGGTGCGCGGGTCGGCCCCCGACTCCCTGCTGGACAGCTACACCGCCGAACGGCACCCCGTCGGCGCCTGGGTGCTCGACTGGACCCGCGCCCAGATCGCCGTGATGCGCCCCGACCGGCACGCCCGCGCCCTGCGCCGGGTGGTCACCGACCTGGCACTGACGACGACCGGGACGACGTACCTCGTCCAGCAGATCTCCGGCGTCCGGCAGCACCACGAGCTGCCCGGCGACCACCCTTTGACCGGCCTGAACGCCCCTGACCTGGAACTCTCCGACGGCACCCGGCTCGGCGACCACCTGCACGGCGGCCGGGCCGTGCTCCTCGACCTCGCCGACGACCCCAAGCTGCGCGCCCTCGCGGAGGGGTACGCCGACCGGGTCGACGTGCTGACCGTCGCCTGCCCCGGGCGTCCGGGGCTGACCGGTCTGCTCGTCCGGCCGGACGGCTTCGTCGCCTGGGCCGCGGACGAGGGCGACGTCGACAGGGACGACGTCGAGGACGTCCTCACCCGCTGGTTCGTCGCCGCCTGACCCTCGTACGAAGGCTCACGCGGGCGTGAACCGGATCTTCGCCGTGCCCGGGTCGGCCTCGGTCAGCCGCACCGGCAGCCGCTCGCCCAGGGGAAGGGGCGTCCCGTTCTCGATCCGGCCTATGACGGCGGGCTCCTGCAGCAGCACCCGGCCCACGGTCGGCCGGTGCTCCTCGACCTCCACCACGCAGCCGTCGAAGACCTCCCCGACCCGGTCCTTGAGCAGGGCCGCCTCGACGATGTCGACGCACTCCCGCTCGACCGTGCCCGCCCGCCGCGAGCCCTCGGCCATCTCCTTGGGCAGCGTGTCCAGGCCGGTGAGGACCCAGTCGGGCGGGGTCTCGTCGGCCGCCGCCGCGAGGCAGATCTCGGACGCGTAGCGGTCGGCGAGGCGGCGCAGGGGCGCGGTGCAGTGGGCGTAGGGGGCGGCCACGGCCGCGTGGGTGGTGGCCGCGGGCAGGGCGCCGTCCCGGAAGACCGTGTAGCCGGCACCGCGCAGCAGGGTCGTGCACTCCTGGAGGAAGGCGGCGTGGCGGGGGCGACGCGGGTTCAGGGAGCGGATCAGCGCCGCGTACGAGACGTGGTGCGGCCACTCGATGCGCAGGGCCCGCGCGGTACGGCGCAGCCGGGCCACGGCGCCGTCGGGGGCGGTCGGCAGGGTGCGCAGGACGCCGGTGCCGTGGGCCAGCATCATCTCGGCGGCGGCCATGCCGGTGAGCAGGGAGATCTGGGCGTTCCAGGCGTCGGCGGGCAGCGGGGCGCGGTAGCCGAGCGCGTAGGTGTGGTCGTACTCGACTATCTCCTGCTCCGGTACGTTGAGCGAGATGCCGCCGCGCTCCGCCTCCAGCAGCTCGCGCGCCTCGCCGATCTCCCTGAGCAGTGCCACGGGTTCCTCGGCGGTGCCGTCGTCGATCCGCTGCTGCACGCCCGCGTAGTCGAGCTTGGCCCGGCTGCGTACGAGGGCCCGGCGGACGTCGGCGGCCCGGGTACGGCCCTCGGCGTCCAGGTCCACGGTCCACAGGACGGCCGGGCAGGTCTGGCCGGGGAGCAGGCTCGCCGCGCCCTCGCTCAGTACGGCGGGGTGCAGCGGGATCCGCTCGTCGGGGAAGTAGAGCGTGGTGACCCGGTGGTGCGCCTCCGAGTCCAGCGCGCCGCCCGGTACGACGAAGGCGGCGACGTCGGCGATGGCGTACCGGACGCGGTAGCCGCCGTCGTGCCGGGACAGGTGCATCGCCTGGTCGAGGTCCCGCGCGGTGGGCGGGTCGACCGTGAAGAAGGGGATGTCGGTCGCGTCGTGGGCGGGCACGGCCGGTGCCTTCGCGGCGTTCTCGGCCTCCGCGAGGACCTCGGGCGGAAAGCTCTCGGGGACGCCGAGCTCGGCCCGGAGCGCGGCGAGCGCGGCGCGCAGGGGGGCCTCGGGGGCACCGTGGACGCGGATGTGGCGGCGGGGCATAGGTCGAGCGTAGTCACATCGCCCCGCTCGGGCGTCTTACGCTGGCGCGAAGCGTCGGTGACGACCATCGGTCGCTCGATCACGAAGAGGAGTACGTGTGCTGGTCCTGCTGCCGCCCTCGGAAGGCAAGGCGTCCTCGGGTCGCGCGGCCCCGCTGAAGCCCGGGTCGCTGTCCCTGCCGGGGCTCGCGGACGCCCGCGAGGCCGTGCTCGCCGAACTGGTCGACCTGTGCACCGGCGACGAGGAGAAGGCCCGGGAGGTCCTCGGGCTGAGCGAGGGGCTGCGCGGCGAGGTCGCCAAGAACGCGCGGCTGCGGACGGCGGGCGCGCGGCCGGCCGGGGAGATCTACACCGGGGTGCTGTACGACGCCCTCGACCTGGCCTCCCTCGACCCGGCCGCGAAGCGGCGGGCGGCGCGGTCGCTGCTGGTGTTCTCGGGGTTGTGGGGCGCGGTCCGGGTGACCGACCGGATCCCGTCCTACCGCTGCTCGATGGGGGTGCGGCTGCCGGGGCTCGGTGCGCTGGGTACGTACTGGCGCAGGCCCATGGCCGAGGTGCTGCCGGAGGCGGCCGGGTCGGGGCTGGTGCTGGACCTGCGGTCGGCGGCCTACGCGGCGGCGTGGAAGCCGAAGGGGGAGGTGGCCTCGCGGACGGCGACGGTGCGGGTGCTGCACGCGCCGACGCGGAAGGTCGTCAGCCACTTCAACAAGGCGACCAAGGGGCGGATCGTACAGAGCCTGCTGACCGCCGGGGTCGCGCCGACCGGGCCGGGTGAGCTGGTGGAGGCGTTGCGGGAGCTGGGGTACGAGGTGGAGGTGGCGGCGCCCGCGAAGGCGGGGCAGGCCTGGGCGCTGGATGTGCTGGTTACGGAAGTTCACTGAGGTTAGAGCTTATAACTTTAGAAATAATCCCTAATTGCATCATGCGCAACGCCCTTTGCGGAGCCTGCATCGCCTCGGCAGGATGTTCCGCATGCCCGCCTCCCTGCTGGACCTCGCCCCCGTCGTGCCCGTCGTGGTGATCGAGGACGCCGCCGACGCCGTGCCGCTGGCGCGGGCGCTGGTGGCGGGCGGGCTGCCCGTGATCGAGGTGACGTTGCGGACCCCGGCGGCGCTCGACGCGATCCGCTCGATCGCGGGTGCGGTGCCGGACGCGGTGGTCGGCGCGGGGACCGTGCTCACCTCCGGGCAGGTCACGGAGTGCGTCGCGGCCGGAGCGCGGTTCCTGGTCAGCCCGGGGTGGACGGACGGGCTGCTGACGGCGCTGGCCGGGTCCGGGGTGCCGTTCCTGCCGGGGGTGTCGACCGTCTCCGAGGTGGTGGCGCTCCTGGAGCGCGGGGTGCGGGAGATGAAGTTCTTCCCGGCGCAGGCGGCCGGTGGCACGGCCTACCTGAGGTCCCTCGCGGGTCCGCTGCCGCAGGCCCGGTTCTGCCCGACGGGAGGGATCGGGCCGGACAGCGCGCCGGAGTACCTCGCCCTCCCCAACGTCGGCTGCGTCGGCGGCACCTGGATGGTCCCCGCGGATGCCGTGGCCGCCCGGGACTGGGCCCGCGTCGAGTCGCTGGCGCGGGCCGCGGCGGGGCTCGGGGGCGGTCACCCCGGGGGCGGCGTCAGGGACGCAGGTGGGACGTGTCGTTGAAGAGCCGGACGCTCGCGTTGCCGTCCGCGTAGTACGCCACCGCCGACAGCGAGGCCGCCGACAGTTCCATGCGGAACAGGGACTGCAGCGGGGCGCCGAGGGCGAGTTGCACGAACGTCTTGATCGGGGTGACGTGGGTGACGAGGAGGACGGTGCGGCCCGCGTGGGCCGCGATGAGCCGGTCCCTGGTGGCCGCGATCCGGGTGGCCGTCTCGGCGAAGCTCTCGCCGCCGCCGGTGGGGTGTGCCTCCGGGTCGGCGAGCCAGGTGGTGAGGTCGTCCGGGTGGCGTTCGCGGACCTCGCCGAAGGTGAGGCCCTCCCAGGCGCCGAAGTCGGTCTCCTTGAGCCCCTCGTCGATCGTGACGTCGAGACCGAGGCGGTCGGCGACGGCGGCCGCCGTCTGCCGGGTGCGGGTGAGGGGCGAGGCGAGGATCGTCTCGATCGTGCCGCGCCGGGCGAGTGCTTCGCCGACCCGGCGGGCCTGGTCCAGGCCGACGTCGGAGAGGGCGGGGTCGGTGCCGCCGCTGCCGGAGAAGCGTTTCTGGGGGGTGAGGGGGGTCTCGCCGTGGCGGAGGAGGACGAAGGTGGCGGGGGCGCCCATGTCGGGCGGTGCCCAGCCGGAGCTCGGCCGAGGTGCCGTCGCGACACGGCGCGCGGCGCGGGTGTCGGCAGGGGGTGCCTCGGCCGTCGTCACAGCGCCGGTGAGTGGGGGTTGCTCGCGCAGTTCCCCGCGCCCCTTGCGGGGCGCTCCTGTCGACGTCAGCTCAGCGGTCGACGCCGCGGCCGACCACTGCTCGCCCCGCTTGCCCGCGTCCATCGCCTCGTTCGCCAGGCGGTCGGCGTGCTTGTTCTCGGCTCTCGGGATCCACTCGTAGGTGACCCGGTCCGGCGGGAACACCCGGGACGCCTCCGTGGCCAGGGGCTTCATGTCGGGGTGCTTGATCTTCCAGCGGCCGGACATCTGCTCGACGACCAGCTTGGAGTCCATGCGGACGTGGACGGCGGCGGCCGGGTCCAGGGCGTGGGCCGCGCGCAGGCCCGCCAGCAGGCCGCGGTACTCGGCGACGTTGTTGGTGACGACGCCGAGGTATTCGGCCGCCTCCGCCAGCGTCTCACCGGTCGCCGCGTCGATGACCACGGCGCCGTAGCCGGCGGGACCCGGGTTGCCCCGGGATCCGCCGTCCGCCTCGACGATGAACTCCCTCGCCACGTATGCCCCTCAAGACCCTCGGGTGTGCGCTTCGGTGTGCTTCCTACAGACCGGACTCGGCCGTGCGCACCAGGATGCGGCGGCAGTTCTCGCAGCGGACCACCGTGTCGGGGGCGGCCGAGCGGATCTCGTTCAGCTCGGTGATGGCGAGCTCCTGGCGGCAGCCCTGGCAGCTGCGCGCGTACAGCTTGGCCGCGCCGATGCCGCCCTGCTGCCCGCGCAGCTTGTCGTAGAGCTTGAGCAGGTCCGCGGGGACGGCTGCGGCGATGGCCTCGCGCTCCTTGGTGACCGTCGCCGCCTCGGCGTCGATCTCCTCGGCCGCGGCGTCCCGCTTGGCACTCGCCTCGTCGATGCGGCCCTGCACCGCGCCGACCCGCTCGGACAGCTCCGCGACCCGCTCCTGCACGGACTCGCGGCGCTCCATCACCTCCAGGACGACGTCCTCCAGATCGCCCTGGCGCTTGGCGAGGGAGACGATCTCCCTCTGGAGGTTCTCCAGGTCCTTGGGCGAGGTGACCGCGCCGGAGTCCAGGCGCTGCTGGTCGCGGGCGGCGCGCTGACGCACCTGGTCCACGTCCTGCTCGGCCTTGGTCTGCTCACGGGCGGTGTCGCTCTCCTCGGTCTGCGCGGCGACCAGCAGGTCGCGCAGCTGGGTGAGGTCCTTGGTCAGCGACTCGATCTCGGCGTGCTCGGGCAGCGACTTCCGCTTGTGCGCCAGCTGCTGGAGGCGTACGTCCAGGGCCTGGACGTCGAGGAGTCGGATCTGGTCGGCGGGCGCTGCGTTCAGTTGGGGGCTCCAAGGGACGGTGAGTGGCTGGTCCAGGGGTCGGTGACCGTCCTGGAGACGTGCACGCGCAGGTCCCAGCCGTGGCGGTCGGAGATCTCGTCGAGCTGGGCCGCGGCCAGCTCGCACCAGGGCCATTCGGTGGCCCAGTGCGCCGCGTCGAGCAGCGCGAGGGGGCTGTGGGCGACCGCTTCGGACGCCGGGTGGTGGCGCAGGTCCGCGGTGAGGAAGGCGTCGACTCCGGCGGCGCGTACGACGTCGAAGAGGCTGTCGCCGGAGCCACCGCTGACGGCGACGGTGCGCACCAGGGCCTCGGGGTCGCCGGCGACGCGGATGCCCTGGGCGGTGGCGGGGAGCCGGGCCGCGGCGCGGTCCGCCAGCTCCCGGACGGTGACGGGGTGGTCCAGCTCGCAGACGCGGCCGAGGCCCCGGCGGCCCTCCGGGTCGGCGGGGTCCGGCACGAGGGGCCGTACGACCCGCAGGTCCAGGGCGCCCGCGAGCGCGTCGGAGACGCCGGGGTCGGCGGTGTCGGCGTTGGTGTGGGCGACGTGCAGCGCGATGTCGTTCTTGATGAGGGTGTGCACGACCCGGCCCTTGAAGTGGGTCGCCGCGACCGTCGTCGTCCCGCGCAGGTAGAGCGGGTGGTGGGTGACCAGCAGGTCGGCGCCGAGCTTCACCGACTCGTCGACGACGTCGCGCACCGGGTCGACGGCGAAGAGGACCCGGGTGACCTCCTGGCCGGGGTCGCCCACGACCGTGCCGACCGCGTCCCAGGACTCGGCCCGCTCGGGCGGCCACAGGGTCTCCAGCGCGGCGATGACTTCAGACAGACGGGGCACGGGGAAAGGCTACCTGCCTGTTCCGCGGGGCCGTACCTGCTCGCCCACGGGAGACGACCGGCAGCACATCCGTCCCCGTTTCCTCAGGCGAATCGTCCAGCGTGCACCCGTATGTGTGAAGCGGTGGTCTCCCGGTCCCCCGCCTGTGCGTACGAAAACTAGCTTCGTGGCCGGAGGTGACCGAGCGATGACGGCCTGTGCGATCGAACCCTCGGCTGCGGACGAGGACGACAGCGTGCCGGTGGCGGGCTGCACCATCACGGTGGACGGGGCGTACGCGGCCCGGCTGGCACAGCAGGATGGTTCCTGCTTCCCGGAGCGCTGGACGCTGGACGGCCCCGAGCCGTACGCCGTACCGCTGCCCGGCAACCAGCCGGAGGAGCCGGACACGGAGGTGCAGCCGCTGCGCGACGGGCGGGTGCTGATCCGCCGGCTGGTGGACGGCCGGCACCACTTCGCCCTGCTGTACCCGACCGGCCCGGGCACCGGCGAGCTGCCGCTGGGCGCGGTGGAGTGCCCGGACGAGGTGACGTCGCTGCGGCTGCTGCCGCCCGCGCCGGGCGGCGCCCGGGCGTACGGTCTCGCCGTCGGGCCGCGGTCCTCGACCGTGTGGCTGGTGGCGGGCGGTTCCTTCGGGCCCGAGCCGCTCGCGGTGGTGCCGGGGCGCTGTTCGGGCGGGGTCTGGCTGGACCGGAGTGGTCGGATGCTGGCGCTGGACCGGGAGCTGGGCGGGCTGACCAAGGCGGTCGTGGTGGATCTGGAGCGGGGCGGCGAGGTGTCGCCGCTGTTGCAGATCGCGCCGGACAGCGACGACCGGCTGCTGATCGCCGACCCGGACAGCGGGCTGATCCTGGTCGGTTCGGACGCGCCCTGCCCCGGGCAGGAACGGTTGGGCTGGGGCGTCCTCGGCAGCACCCTGCCGGTGCGCTTCCCGGAGAGCCTGCGGATGCCGCAGGTGCCGGACTGCACGGTGACGCCGTTCGCGATCCAGCCGGGGCAGATGCTGACGCCGGAGAGCTGCGGGGTGGCGCTGTGGATCGAGGGTCCGCTGGGCCGCTGGGTCGGCGCCTGGCGGCCCGGGGACCGGCGGATGTGCCATCTCCCGGCGCCGGAGGGGTGGCTGACCGGCGCCGGGGTGTGGACGCGGGACGGGGTGCTGCGGCTGCCGTACAGCACGGGTGAGGTCCCGTGCGGGGTGGCGGCGGTCGTGGTGCCCTGGGGCGAGACGGGGGGCTCAGGGGAAGCGGGGAGGACGGGGGAGTTCGCGGGGTTCGGGGGGACGGGGGACGCGGGCCCGGGGTGTCCGGTTCGGGACGGCAGGGCTGCCGGGGCGCCGGGTGCGTCCGGGCAGCCGGCGGAACCGGATCCCGCGGCGCGTGCGGGGGATTCCCCGGCGCCTGTCGTGGCCCGGCCGGTGCCGTTGCAACAGGCGCCGTTGGGGCGGCCGTTGCGGCCGACGCCGCAGGGGCGGCCGGCGGAGCCGGTGTCGTGGGAACGGCCGGTGCGGTGGGTGCGGCTGGAACGGCGGTTTCAACCGCCTTCGCAGGGGCAGACGTTGGAGCGGAGTTCGCTGGAGCTGCCGTTGCGGCAGGGGCCGCCGGAGCCGCTTGTAACAAACTAGCTGCGGTCGGCGTGCCCGCCTGGATCCGCCCCGGGCCGGTCCGGATAAACTCGCCGCGCTGTAAGAAAGATCATGTTGACGGGGTGAATTCTTCCGATGAACGACGCCAGCACGTCCCAGCAGATGTCCGCCGGCCTTGAGGAGGCGGACGGTCACGGGAAGCACCGTGGTCATGTCTCGGCCCAGGACAGCGAGTCGGCCCCGAGCGGCCGGCACCGCAAGCAGGAGCCGGCCGAGTCGGCGGCCTGACGGTACCCATGGCAGCGGCCCCGCCCCTCACCGGGGGCGGGGCCGTTGCCGTACGTGGCCTTACTGGCGCTTCAGGGCCAGCACCTCCGCCGCCGCGAAGGTCTCACCCGGCGACCGGTCGGCGTAGTGCGGGGTGAGCAGGGCGTCGAGTTCGGCGTAGTCGAAGGTGTCCTGCTTGCTGTCGAACTTGGCCTGGACGCGGGGTCGTTCGACGATCGCGACCATGCCGCCGTGGACGACCAGCAGCTGCCCGTTGATCCGCTCGGCGGCCGGTGCGGCCAGGTAGCCGACGAGCGGGGCGACGTGCTCGGGGGCGAGCGGGTCGAGGCCCTCGGCGGGCTGCCCGAACCCGGCGAAGACGTCCTCGGTCATCCGGGTGCGGGCGCGCGGGCAGATCACGTTGGCGGTCACGCCGTACTTGGCGAGGGCGAGGGCGGTGGAGGTGGTGAGGCCGACGATCCCGCCCTTCGCGGCCGCGTAGTTGGGCTGGCCCGCGGAACCGGCGAGGAAGGCCTCGGAGGAGGTGTTGACGATCCGGCCGTACACCTTGCCGCCGGCCGCCGCCTTGGCCCGGTCCCGCCAGTGCGCGGCCGCGAAGCGAGTGGTGTTGAAGTGGCCCTTGAGGTGGACCCGGATCACCGAGTCCCACTCGTCCTCGCTCATCGAGAAGACCATGCGGTCGCGCAGGATGCCGGCGTTGTTGACCAGGATGTCCAGCTTTCCGTAGGTGGTCGTCGCGAGGGTGAGAAGGTCTCGCGCCTGCGAGAGGTCCCCCACGTCCCCGGTGTGGGCGACCGCCTCGCCACCGGCCGCGCGGATCTCCTCCACGACCTGCTCGGCGGGGTCCGCGGAGGCCGAGCCCGAGCCGTCCCGGCCCGGCTGTCCGAAGTCGTTGACGACGACGGCCGCGCCCAGCCGGGCGAGTTCGAGCGCCTCGGCCCGGCCGAGCCCGCGGCCCGCGCCGGTGACGATCGCACTGAGCCCTTCCAGGGGCCTGTCCTGCGACATGCCGCGCCCTCTCAGATCTCTATGCAGGTACGCAGGGCGGTGCCGGTGCGCATCTGGTCCAGCGCCTCGTTGATCTCCGCCAGCGGCACCCGGTGGGTGATCAGGCCCGCCAGGTCGATGCGGCCGGCCCGCCACAGGGCGATCGTGCGCTCGTAGGAGCGGACCACGTCACCGCCGCCGTACATCGACGGCAGGATGCGCTTCTCGTCGAAGAACAGCTCGAACATGTTGAGCTGGAGGAAGTCGTCCATGGCGCCCGCGCCGACGACGACCAGGGTGCCGCCGCGCCGGGTGTTCTCGTACGCCGTGCGCGCCGTCGCGGACCTGCCGACGACCTCGAAGACGTAGTCGAAGCCCTCGCCCGCGGTGACCTCCTGCTTGGCGCCGGGCAGCTCGTCCGGCGAGACGGCCCTGGTCGCCCCGAACCTGAGCGCCGACTCGCGCCGCGACGCCACCGGGTCGACGGCGACGATCTCGGCCGCGCCCTTGAGCCGCGCGCCCTGGATCGCCGAGATGCCGACGCCCCCGCACCCGATGACGGCGACGGAGGAACCGGCCGCCACGTCGGCGGTGTTGAGGGCCGCACCGAGCCCGGTGGTCACCCCGCACCCGATCAGCGCGGCGATGTCGAAGGGCACGTCGTCCGGGATCGGCACCGCGCACCCGGCGTCGACCACGACCTCCTCCGCGAAGGTGCCGGTGCCCGCGAAGCCGAAGACGTCACCGGCGGGGCGCTTGAAGTTCGGGGTGCCGGCGTTCATGAACCCGGCCAGGCACAGCTCGGTCTGCCCGCGCTTGCAGGCGGGACACTCACCGCAGGCCGGCAGCCAGCAGACCACCACCCGGTCGCCGGGCTTCACCCGGGTGACGCCCTCCCCCACCTCCAGGATCTCGCCCGCGCCCTCGTGGCCCGGCACGAACGGCCCCGGCTGCGGCAGCACCCCGCTCATCGCCGACAGGTCCGAGTGGCACAGCCCCGTGGCGCGCACCCGGATGCGTACCCTGCCGGGCCCGAACCCGGCCGTCTCGACGTCGTCGAGGACCTCCAGTTTGTCCTGGCCGATCTCGTGCAGTACGGCTGCGCGCATGGTGCGGCTCCCCTCAACTGCCTGGTCGCAATGGATTCGCGGTGGTGCCTTCTGGATCAGGAGTGTTCGACGGTCGTGTCGGCGAGGACGGGTGCGTCCGCGCGTTCGGCGGCGCCGACGGCGACCCGGACGGTCCCCGGGGTGCGCCACATGCGGATCCGGAGGGTCTCCCCCGGGTACACCACCCCGGCGAACCGCGTCGTGTATGTCCGCACCCGCGACACGTCCCCGTCGAGCAGGGTGTCCACGACCGCCTTGAGGGTCATGCCGTAGGTGCACAGTCCGTGCAGGATGGGCCGGTCGAAACCGGCGAGCTTGGCGAACTCGGGGTCGGCGTGCAGCGGGTTGTAGTCGCCGGAGAGCCGGTAGAGCAGGGCCTGGTCCTCGCGGATCGGCCGCTCGACGGTCCGGTCGGGCTCGCCGGAGGGCGGCTCGGGCCGGGTCGAGGGGCCGCGGTCGCCTCCCCAGCCGCCCTCCCCCCGTACGAAGATCTGCGCGTCGTTGGTCCACAGCGGGCCGTCGGCGTCCGCGACCTCGGTGCGCATGACGAGGACGGCCGCCTTGCCCTTGTCGTACACGGCGGCGATCCGGCCGGTGGCGGTGGCGGTGCCCGCGGCCGGGATGGGGCGGTGGAGTTCGAGACGCTGGCCGCCGTGCAGCACCTTGGCGAGGTCGACGTCGATGCCGGGCATGGACAGTCCGCTGATCACCCCGGGCGAGCCAGCGCCCGCGACGGTGGCGAAGCTGGGCAGGACGTGCAGCCGGGTCTCTAGGGTGTAGCGGAGTTCGTCGGGGTCGGTGGCGGGGCGGCCCGCGCCGATGCCGAGGTGGTAGAGCTGGACGTCCCGGCGCTCCCAGCGGATCTCCCCGGACCTGGGTTCGGCGGCGAGGGCCTTGGCTGCGTCGATGGGCATACGGCTCCTGAGGTGTCTCAAGACCTCGGCACGGCCGTCCGCACCGTCGGCCGCACCGAGGCCGTCCACGGGGCGAGTTTGTCTAGAACGCGTTCCAGTCCGGCGCCCCTTGTATAGCCCAGGGGCGGTGACTTGTGAAGACACCTGACGGCGTGTCAGCTCGCTTGGTCGAGTCACCGGGAAGCCGGGACTTTTGTCCTGCCGGAGTCCGTACACACGCATCTGCCGGACGGACGGCCCGGGTTCGTAGCTTCGTGTCCATGACGCAGACGCAGAGTGCCGCCGTGTCCTTCGCGGGCGCGGTCAAGACCTTCGGTGCCGTACGTGCCGTGGACGGCGTCGACCTGACCATGGCGCCGGGCGAGACGGTCGCCCTCCTCGGCCGCAACGGCGCGGGCAAGTCGACCACGATCTCGCTGCTGCTCGGCCTCACCGAGCCGGACGAGGGCACGGTACGGCTCTTCGGCGCGGCGCCGGAGCGGTCGGTGCGGGCGGGCCGGGTCGGCGCGATGCTCCAGGAGGCGCGGGCCGTACCGCGGGTCACGGTCCGGGAGCTGGTCGGCTTCGTCGCCGGGCGCTATCCGGAGCCGTTGCCGGTGGCGCGGGCCCTGGCGCTGGCCGGGATCGCCGAACTGGCGGACCGGCGCGTGGACCGGCTGTCCGGCGGCCAGGTCCAGCGGGTCCGGTTCGCCGTCGCCCTCGCCGGGAACCCCGCGCTGCTGGTGCTGGACGAGCCGACGGCCGCGCTGGACGTGGAAGCGCGGCACGCGTTCTGGGCGTCGATGCGGGGGCTGGCGCGCCGCGGCCACACGGTGCTGTTCTCCACGCACCACCTGGAGGAGGCGGACCGGTACGCCGACCGCATCCTCGTCATCGACCGCGGCCGGATCGTCGCGGACGGCACCGGCGAGCAGCTCCGACGTTCGGTCGGCGGCGGTCTGGTCGCCGTGGACCTCGCCGGCCGCGCGACGGACGGCCTGGAGCGGCTGCCGGGAGTGCGCTCCCTGGAGGTCCGCGGCGACCGGGCCCGGCTGCGCACCGACGACCCGGACGCCACGGTGCTCGCGCTCGCCGCGCTCGACGCGATACGGGGGCTGGAGGTGGCGCCGGCCTCGCTGGACGACGCGTTCCTGGCCCTGACGGCGTCCGAGCCCGGGTCCGTCGTCAGGGCCGTGACGGAGGTGCGGTGATGCTGGACTATCTGCGCCTTGAGGTGCGCCGTACCCTGCGGGACGCGGGATTCGTCGTCGGCGGGATCGCGATGCCCGTGCTGATGTATCTGCTGTTCACCAACCTGGGTGCGGACGACGGCAGTTGGAAGACCGGGGCGATGGTGGGGATGGCCGGGTACGGGGCGGTCGGCTCCGCGCTGAACACCGGGGGCGGGGTCGCGGAGGACCGGGCGATCGGATGGCTGCGGCAGCTCAGGGTGACGCCGATGACGCCGCGCCAGGTCGTCGTCGGCCGGGCCCTGACCGGCTCGGTGACGGTGCTGCCGGCGATCGTGGCGGTGCTCGCGGCGGGCGGTCTGCTGAACGGGGTACGGCTGGCCGCCTGGCAGTGGGCGGCGGTCGCGGTGCTGCTGTGGCTGGGTTCGCTGCCGTTCACCCTGCTGGGCCTCGGCAACGGCTACCGGCTGACCGGGCAGACCACGGGCGTGGCGAACATGGCCTGCAACCTGGGGCTCGCGGTGCTCGGCGGGCTGTGGTTCCCGGTCGCCCTGTTCCCCGCCTGGCTGCGTGCGGTGTCGGCGTACACGCCCACCTACCGCTTCGCGCAGCTGGGCACCTCGGTCGCAGCCGGCCGTGCCCCGGCCATGCCGGCGGTCGTGGTGCTGGCCTTCTGGCTGCTGGTGTTCGGTTCGTACGCTGTGCTGTCGTACCGCCGGTCCGGACGGACCGGCTGACCGGGGGAGCGAGAGATGTACTGGATGCGAGGAGTGCGCGGACGGCTGCGCGAGTGGCGGGCGGCGCGGGAGCGGTGGCGGGCGGACATGCGGTCCTTCCGGGCCGCGCGGAAGGAGGCGCGCCGGACCGGGGCCGAGCTGCCGGAGCAGCCGGGTCCGCCGCCGACCGCCTTCTCCCTGGTGCCCTGGCTGCTGATGGGGCTGGGCGCGTTCTCCAACCTGTTCCAGGGCAAGACCCCGAATCCGTGGATCGGCGGCCTGGGGCTGCTCGCCTTCAACTCCCTCTACATCTACGTCGCGGCCCGCGCCTTCGTGAAGGAGAAGCGGCAGGCCACCTCGACCCGGGTGGCACTGGCCCTGATGGCCGTGCTCACCTGCGGCCTCGCAGGCGGTTACGGCGGCAACTGGCAGTTGTTCTTCCCCTTGCTGGGACTGGCGACGGGCGCGGCGCTGCGGGGCGAGCACCTGCGCTGGGCCGGTGCGGCCGTCGCCACGCTGGCCGGTGCGGTCACCGCCGGCCGCGACGGCTGGAACGGCCTGAACATCGGGTACGCCACCTGGATCTCGACGATGGTGACGGCGGCGATCCTCGGCCTCTCCGAGGCGGTACGGGAACTGCGCGCCGCTCGCGAGCAGTTGGCGCACCAGGCGGTGGAGAAGGAGCGGCTGCGGTTCTCCCGGGACCTGCACGACCTGCTCGGCCACACCATGTCGGTGATCGTGGTGAAGTCGGAGGCGGCCCGGCGGCTGGCGCCCCGGGACATGGACGCGGCGCTCGCCCAGATCACCGACATCGAGTCGGTGGGCCGGCAGGCGCTCACCGAGATCCGGGAGGCGGTCACCGGCTACCGCCAGGGCAGTCTCGGCACCGAACTCGACCGGGCCCGCTCGGTGTTGGACGCGGCCGGGGTGGAGCCGGTGGCCGTCCGCTCGGGCGCCCCGCTCGCTCCGGCGACGGAGGCGCTGCTGGGCTGGGTGGTGCGCGAGGCGGTCACCAATGTCGTACGGCACTCCGACGCGACCCGTTGCGAGATCACGGTCGAGGGCGGTGCCGAACGGGTCAGTCTCACGGTCGCCGACAACGGCACCGGGGCCGCCGGCGCGGGTCCCCGCGCGGAAGGCGCCGGCGGCACCGGCCTGAAGGGGCTGACCGAGCGCCTCGCGGCAGCGGGCGGCTCCCTGCGGGCCGGCCCGTCGCCGCGCGGCGGCTTCTCGGTCGTCGCGGACCTCCCCACCGAGGAGCAGGAGCCGCTGGTGCCGGCGGCCCCCAGGGAGCCCAGGGGATGTTGACGGCCCAGGTCGTCACCCGTCTTCGGCGGCCGGTCCCGAAGCTAGGCTTGGGTTGTGTACGAGCCTGTGAACGAGATGCCCCGGGACCACCGGCCCGGCAAGTCCATCAGGGTGCTGCTCGCCGAGGACCAGGGGATGATGCGCGGGGCGCTCGCCTTACTGCTCGGCATGGAACCGGACATCGAGGTCGTCGCCCAGGTCGCGTCGGGGGACGCGATCGTGGACGCGGCGCTGGTCCACCGGCCCGACGTGGCCCTCCTCGACATCGAACTGCCCGTGCGCAGCGGCCTCGACGCGGCGGCGGAGCTGCGCGAGCAGGCGCCGGACTGCCGGGTGCTGATCCTGACCACCTTCGGCAGGCCCGGCTATCTGCGCCGGGCGATGGAGGCGGGGGCGGCCGGGTTCCTCGTCAAGGACGGGCCGGTCGAGGAACTGGCCCGGGCCGTCCGGCGGGTGCTGACCGGGGAGACCGTGGTCGACCCGGCGCTCGCCGCGGCCGCGCTCAGCGCCGGGCCGAGCCCGCTGACCGCACGCGAGTGCGATGTGCTCAAGGCGTCGGCGGACGGCGCGACCGTCGCCGACGTCGCGGCGAAGCTGCACCTGTCGGAGTCGACGGTCCGCAACTACCTCTCCGCGGCGATCGGCAAGACCGGCACCCGCAACCGCACGGAGGCGGTCCGGGAGGCCCGGCAGCAGGGGTGGCTGTGAGCCGGGGGCGCATGCGCCGTCAGTCGTGGGTGTGGTGAGCGGTGGACCCCTTCCCGGTCTCCCGCGCGGGCTGCTCCGCGGACGGTCTCCGGCGGGGGAGCCACAGCAGCATCAGTGCCGCCCCGGCGAGCAGCACGCCGGTGCTGGTGCGGAAGGCCGCCGCGTACCCCTGGGTCAGGGCCGCCGCCCCGCCTTCGCCCCCGGTGTGGGCCGCCGCGATCGTCGACATCACCGCGAGCCCCAGCGAACCGCCCATCGTGCGCGAGGTGTTGATCAGCCCCGACAGCAGCCCGGCCGCCGCGGGCGCCGCCCCGGACGTGCCGAGCGCGGCCAGCGGCGTCGCGGCCAGGCCCGAGCCGAGCATCATCAGGACGCCGGGGAACATGATGGCCGTCGCATAGGCGCCGTGCGGTCCCATCGTCGACTGCCAGGCGAACCCGGTCGCGGCGACCAGCGTGCCCGACACCGCCACCGCGCGGACCCCGAACCGGCGCATCAGCCGGGGTGCCGACTTGGAGCCGACGAGCACCGCGACCGAGCTGGGCACCAGGGCGAGACCGGCCTCCAGCGGGGTGTAGCCGAGGACGTTCTGGGCGTACAGGGTCATGAAGTACCACATGCAGAACATCGCCGAACCGGCGACCAGCATGGCCGCGTTGGCCGACGCCACCGACCGCCGGCCGAGCAGCCCGAGCGGCATCAGCGGGGCCGCCGTACGCGCCTCGACGGCGAGGAAGAGGCCGATCAGCGCCACCCCCGCCACCAGCGGGACCAGGGTGGCCGCCGCCGTCCATCCCTCGGCCTCGGTCTGCGAGATGCCGTAGGCCAGGGTTCCCAGGCCCGCCGTGACCAGCAGTGCGCCGGGCAGGTCGAGCCGTCGGCCGTCCCCGGTCCGGCTCTCCGCCAGCCACCGCACGGACCCGGCGAGGACCAGCGCGCCCACCGGCACGTTGATCAGCAGTACCCAGCGCCAGGAGAGCAGGTCCACCAGCACCCCGCCGACCAGTCCGCCGGCCGCGCCGCCGCCGGCGCCGACCGCCGTCCAGGTGGCGACGGCCCGCGCCCGGGCCGGGCCCTCCGGCACGGCGGCCGTCAGCAGGGTCAGGGTCGAGGGCGCCAGCACGGCAGCGCCCAGCCCCTGCACGGCGCGGGCGAGCAGCAACTGCCAGCCGTCCTGGGCGAGTCCGCCGCCGAGCGAGGCCAGCGTGAACAGGGCGAGCCCGACCAGGAACATGCGCTTGCGGCCGTAGAGGTCGCCGGCGCGTCCGCCGAGCAGCATGAACCCGGCGAAGGCGATGGCGTACGCGTTCACCACCCACTGGAGACCCGTGGTGCTCAGGCCGAGTCCGTCCCGCATCGACGGGAGTGCCACGTTCACCACGGACACGTCGAGCACGACCAGGAACTGCCCGGCGCACGCCAGCGCCACGACCAGCCAGGTGGGGGGTGCCGTACGGCGGGATATGTGTGCGGTGTCCACGGCTTCCGGCATGGGTGTCATGCTCTCAAGCCCGTTACCGCCCTTGCATCGGCTTTTCGGCTCACCCGTCCTGGGCCCCGGGCCCTACGGCCTCGGTCGTCGCCCGCAGCAACGTGACCACCGCCGCCCCGCCCAGCCCGATGTTGTGCGCGAGCCCCACCCGGGCGCCCGGGACCTGCCGGTCCCCCGCCGTGCCGCGCAGCTGCCACACCAGTTCGGCGGCCTGCGCGAGACCGGTCGCGCCCAGCGGGTGCCCCTTGGAGATGAGCCCGCCGGAGGGGTTCACCACCCAGCGCCCGCCGTACGTGGTCGCGCCGGACTCGACGAGCTCGCCCGACCGGCCGGCCGCGCACATGCCGAGCGCCTCGTAGGTCAGCAGCTCGTTGACGGAGAAGCAGTCGTGCAGTTCGACGACGTCGACGTCCTCGATGCCGAGGCCCGACCTGTCGTACACCTGGCGGGCCGCCGCCCGGGACATCGGCTGTCCCACGACGTCGATGCACGAGCCCGACGCGAAGGACTCCCCGGTGTCGGTGGTCATCGCCTGCGCGACGATCTCGACCAGGCCGGTGAGCCCGCGCCGCCCGGCGAACCGCTCGGAGACCACCACGGCCGCCGCCGCGCCGTCGGAGGTGGGCGAGCACTGGAGCTTGGTGAGGGGGTGGTGGACGGTGCGGGCGGCGAGGACGTCGGCGACGTCGTGGACGTCCTGGAACTGGGCGTAGGGGTTGTCCGCCGAGTGCCGGTGGTTCTTGGCGGCCACCGCGGCGAGCTGCGCCTCGGTGGTGCCGTGGCGCTCCATGTGCTCGCGGGCCGCGTCACCGAAGATCTGCGCGGTGGGCGGGGTCATCTCGAAGCCGTGCCGGGCGGCCATGATCCCGTAGTGCCGGGCGACGGGAGAGGTCGAGAAGTCGCCGCTGTCGGCGCCGCCGCCGAGCGCGCCCTTCTTCATCTTCTCGAAGCCGAGGGCGAGGACGCAGTCGGCGGCGCCGCCCTCGACCAGCTGCCTGGCCAGCATCAGGGCGGTCGCGCCGGTGGCGCAGTTGTTGTTGACGTTGTAGACGGGGACGCCGGTGAGACCCAGTTCATAGACCGCGCGCTGGCCGGCGGTGGAGGGCTGGAAGCAGTATCCGACGGGAACCTGTTCCACGTCGTCGTAGGAGATCCCCGCGTCGGCGAGCGCGGAGCCGGCCGCCTCCCGGACCATGTCCCAGTACTGCCAGTCACGGGTCTCGGGCTTCTCGAACTTGGTCATCCCGACCCCGGCAACGTAGGCCTTCATGGCGCGCAGATTAGAACGTGTTCCACAAACACACCATCCTTGACGGAGGGTCAGTAACCCATGAGCCGGTCAAGAATTCGTTAGCAGCTCGAAGCAACGGAATAGTTGCCTGTGCATACGAGGTTTAGCCGGTACTCATCAATCGGGAGGCCTCACTCAATGACGCACACGACGACCGACCAGCCCACCAGGGGCGCGAGCGGGGCCGTGGTCCCGGTCCTCGCCTTCGCGGGCATCGTGGTCGCGGTGATGCAGACCCTGCTCGTCCCGGTCATCAAGGACCTGCCGCAGCTGCTGGGCACCGAGCCCAGCAACGCCACCTGGGTCCTCACCTCGACGCTGCTGTCGGGCGCCGTGGCCACTCCGATCATGGGCCGCCTCGGCGACCTCTACGGCAAGCGGCGGATGCTGATCCTCAGCCTCGCCGTGATGGTGGTCGGCGCGCTGGTCAGCGCCCTCACCAGCGACCTCCTCACGATGATCGTCGGCCGTACCCTCCAGGGCTTCGCCATGGGCGCGATCCCGCTGGGCATCGGCCTGATGCGCGACATGCTGCCGCGCGAGAAGCTCGGGTCGGCGATGGCCCTGATGAGCTCCTCGATCGGCGTCGGCGGCGGCCTCGCGCTGCCCGCCGCGGCCCTGGTCGCGCAGCACACGAACTGGCACGCCCTGTTCTACGGCGCCGCCGGTCTCGGCGTGGTCTCCATAGCCCTGACCCTGCTGGTCGTACCGGAGTCCCCGATGCGCGCGCAGGGTTCGTTCGACGTGCTGGGCGCGCTGGGCCTGTCCACCGGCCTGGTGCTGCTCCTGCTGCCCATCACCAAGGGCAGCGACTGGGGCTGGTCCTCGGGCACCACGCTCGGCCTGTTCGGCGCGTCCGTCGCGGTGCTGCTCCTGTGGGGCGTCTTCGAGCTGCGCCACCGGGCCCCGCTGGTCGACCTGCGCACCACCGCCCGCCCCGCGGTGCTCTTCACCAACCTCGCCTCGATCATGGTCGGCGTCAGCTTCTACGTCGTCTCGCTGGTCCTTCCGCAGCTGCTCCAGCTCCCGAAGGCCACCGGCTACGGCCTCGGCCAGTCGATGGTGGTCGCCGGCCTGCTGGTCGCCCCGCTGGGCCTGACGATGATGTTCACGGCCCCGGTGTACGCGCGGCTGTCCGCCAAGTACGGCCCCAAGCTCACCCTCATCCTCGGCATGCTGATCATCGGCATCGGCTACGGCGCGGGCCTCGGGCTGATGAGCGCCGCCTGGCAGAGCGCGGTCATCGCGGTCGTCCTCGGCGCCGGCATCGGCCTCGCCTACTCCTCGCTGCCCGCGCTCATCGTCGGCGCGGTCCCGGCCTCGGAGACCGGCGCGGCGAACGGCCTGAACACGCTGATGCGGTCCATCGGCACCTCCGTCTCCAGCGCCGTCATCGGCATGGTGCTGGCGAACACCGCGCACCACGTCGGCGGGGTCGCCGTCCCGACCATGCACGGCTTCCGGGTCTCCTTCCTGATCGCGACGGCCGCGGTGACGGTGGGCCTGCTGCTCGCGCTGCTGCTGCCGAAGCAGCCCCGGCCGCAGCTCCACACACAGCTGCGGGCCAGCAGCGAGGAGGACGCGGTGCTCGCCGTCGCCGAGGAGGTGCTGCGGGGCTTCCGCGGCCGGGTCCTGGACGCCGAGGGCGTGCCGGTGGCGCGCGCGAAGGTGACGCTGATCGACCGGCGCGGACGGCAGGCGGGCTCGACCCTGTCCGCCGAGGACGGCACGTACGCGCTCACGGTGCCGGCCGAAGGGGCGTACGTGCTGGCCGCGAAGGCCCTCGGACACGGACCGCACGCCTCGTCGGCGACCCACGCGGGCGACGAGCGGGCGGTCGACCTGGACCTGTCGCTCCCCGGCGAGACGGTCCGCGCGTAACTCCTCACACCAGGGCGGCCTCCGGCCCCCGGACCGGCACGCGGGCGGCGCTTCCTTCACGGGAGCGCCGCCCGCGCCGTTCGCACGGCCCCTCGGCACGGGGTCCTCGTCCCCCCGGCGCTCAGTCCGCCGCGGCCCGTTCTCCCGTCCGGCGTCTGCGGTGGGCGGGGGTGGTGAGGGACGGGGGCTGCCAGACGCCGTCCGCCTGGTACAGGTCGGTGCCGGGTGGCACGATCTCGTCGACGCGGTCGAGCACCGCGTCGTCGAGCAGCAGGTCGGCGCCCTTGAGGGACGCGGTGAGCTGGTCCATGGTGCGCGGACCGATGATCACGGAGGTGACCGCCGGGTGGACCAGCGGGAAGGCGACGGCCAGCTCCGGCAGGGTGCAGCCCATCTCCTCGGTGAGCGCCACCAGTCGCTCGACGGCCGCGTACTTGGCGGCGTTGCCCGGCAGCTCGGGGTCGAAGCGCTGTGGTTGGCGCTTGGCGCGGCCGGTGCCGAAGTCGACGGGCCGGCCCTGCCGGTGGGCGCCGGAGAGGAACCCCGAGGCGAGCGGTGACCAGGTCAGCACGCCCAGGCCCAGCCGCTGCGCGGTGGGCAGCACGGCCCGTTCGACGCCGCGCGCGAGGATCGAGTACGGCGGCTGCTCGGTACGCAGCCGCATCAGCCCGCGCCGCTCCGCCACGTGGTGTGCCTCGACGAGGTCCTCGGCCGGGACCGTGGAGCTGCCGAACGCCCGGATCTTGCCCGCCCGCACCAGGTCACCGAGGACCGACAGGGTCTCCTCGACGTCCGTGGTGTGATCGGGGCGGTGCACCTGGTAGAGGTCGATCCAGTCGGTGTCCAGGCGCCGCAGGCTGTCCTCGACGGCCCTGACGATCCAGCGGCGCGAGTTGCCGCTGCGGTTGCGGCCCTCCCCCAGCGGGAAGTGCACCTTCGTGGCGAGGACCACGTCGTCGCGCCGGCCCTTGAGCGCCTTGCCGACGATCTCCTCGCACTCGCCCGCCGAGTACATGTCGGCGGTGTCCACGAAGTTGATGCCGGCGTCCAGCGCGGCGTTGATGATCCGGGCGCCGTCCTCGTGGTCCGGGTTGCCGAAGGACCCGAACATCATCGTGCCCAGACAGTGGGTGCTGACCTCGATGCCGGTTCTGCCGAGGACTCGACAGCGCATACCGGTGCTCCGTCACGGATCGGGGGAGAGTGGTGGCGTCAGTCTAGGACGTGGAGTGCGCTCGACTCCCTTGCCGAACAGCCCACTTGCCGGTCACGGCGGGCATCCGGCCGACACCGGGGCCGCGCCGTACGGGCCGACGCCCACCCCGCTCCCCCGCACCCCCTGTCGGGCACCCGGCGGCGGGTGCGGCAGCATGGGCGGCCGGACCGTACGACACTCACCACGCGTGAGACGAGGGAGAGGACGCCCATGACCGCGGCAGCCCCCAAGCCCGAGATCCTGGCCGCGTTCGAGGCGGCGAAGGGGTTCATGCCCGTCGGCGAGGGCCTCGCGCTGTACGCGGCCGCCGTCGAGGCCGCGGCGCTCGGCCTGCCGCTGCTGGAGGTCGGCACGTACTGCGGGCGCTCGACGATCCTGCTCGCCGACGCGGCCCGCGCGGCCGGCGTCACCGCGGTCACCGTCGACCACCACCGGGGCAGCGAGGAGCAGCAGCCCGGCTGGGACTACCACGACCCGGGGACGGTCGACCCGGAGCTCGGGCTGATGGACACCCTGCCGACGTTCCGGCGCACGCTGCACCGGGCGGGCCTGGAGGACCACGTGGTCGCGGTCGTCGGCCGGTCCCCCCAGATCGCCGCGTTCTGGACCTCCCCCCTCGGCCTCGTCTTCATCGACGGCGGCCACACCGACGAGCACGCCACCGCCGACTACGAGGGCTGGGCCCCCCATGTGGCCCACGGCGGGCTCCTGCTGATCCACGACGTCTTCCCGGACCCGAAGGACGAGTTCACCGGCCAGGCCCCGTACCGCGTCCACCTCCGCGCCCTGGAGTCCGGCGCGTTCACCGAGACCGCCGCCCACGACTCGCTGCGCGTCCTGCGGCGAACGGGGGCGGGGATCTGAGGGCGCGGTTAAAGTCGCAGACGTGTCGTACTCAGGCCCGGAATTCGATCCCCCGCAGCAGCGCCGGCCCCGCCGGGCGCCGCTCGCCGTCGGTCTCGCCGCGCTGGTGCCCGGAGCACTGCTCGGCTGGGTGGTGTACGAGGGGGTGGGCAGGCCCGGCGGGAGTGACGCCGCGCGGACGGACGCGGCGACGCCCCGGTCGGCGCCCGCCTCCGTCAGCGACGACGCCAAGGTGCCGGGTCCGAGCACACCGGCGCTGCCGCTGAAGGGCAAGGTCGTCGTCATCGACCCGGGGCACAACCCGGGGAACTTCCAGCACCCGTCCGAGATCAACCAGAAGGTGGACATCGGGACGAACTGGAAGGAGTGCGACACGACGGGGACGTCGACCAACGCCGGTTACACCGAGGCCCGGTTCACGCTCGACGTCGCGCACCGGCTGCGGACCCTGCTGGAGCGGCAGGGCGCCACGGTGCAGCTGACCCACGACGGGGACCGGCCGGCCTGGGGGCCGTGCGTGACGAAGCGCGCGCAGATCGGCAACGACGCGCATGCCGACGCGGCCATCTCCCTCCACGCCGACGGTGCTCCCGAGGGCGACCGCGGCTTCCACGTCATCCTGCCGGCCTCCGTGCACTCCGGCGGCGCCGACACCCGCCCGATCGTCGCCTCCTCGCGCACCCTCGGCGAGCGGGTCGAGAAGGACTTCGCGAAGGTCACCGGCAGCGCCCCGTCCAACTACGTCGGCAACGGCACCGGTCTCGACGTACGCAAGGACCTCGGCGGTCTCAATCTGTCAACGGTCCCCAAGGTGTTCATCGAGTGCGGCAACATGCGCGACACCAAGGACGCGGCGCTGCTGACCAGCGGCGCCTGGCGGCAGAAGGCGGCACAGGGGATCTCTGAGGGAATCGTGAGTTTCTTGGGCGGGAAGGCATCCGCAGGCTGATCCGGGCGGACACCCTGATCGTCCGAACGATAGTGTCGTTCCTGCGATTCCTACCCTGAGGGGCCACCTCCGCGACGCGCCTCCTCCGCCGACGAGAAGACCTACGAAGGACCTGAAGTGAATATCCGCTCTCTCACTAGAGGCGACGGCGTGGTGATCGGAGCAGCGGTGTTGCTGTTGATCGCGTCGTTCCTCGACAACTATTCGTACGACGGTGTTCCGGACAGCGTCGACCTGCCGAGCCTGTGGTCGAGCGGACCCATCCTGTTCAGCGTCGTCCTGGCGGGCATCGCCGGCGCCGCGCTCGTCGTCGTCACGCGGGCGCTGCCGCAGCCGTTGAAGGTGGCCGGCCTCGATCTCGGTCCGTTCGGCGTGGCGTTGACCGTCTTCGCGGCGTGGAGCGCGCTCGGCAACGTCATCGACCCGGCGGGCGGCTTCGACAACCTGCCCAGCGTGACCAACGGGCCCAGCGCGGGCACCGGTCTCATCCTCGCCCTGATCGCCACCCTGGTCATGGCCGGCGGGGCCGTCGCCACCCCGCTCGTCCCCGCCCTCAAGGCGGGTCTGATCCCCGAGCCCAAGCCGCAGGCCCCGCAGCCCTACGGGGCCCAGCCCCCCGGCGGCTACGGCTACCCCGGCGCCGTCGGCCCGCAGCCCGGCCAGCCGTACGGTGCGCAGCCGCAGCCCGGCCAGCCGTTCGGTCAGCAGCAGCCCCAGCCGCCCGCCGCCCAGCAGCAGCCGCCGGCCGCCGAGTTCTCGCCGTTCTGGTTCGCCGTCCCGGTGGCGCGGCCGCTGTTCGCGGAGGACGGCTCGACCGCGCCGATCGCCGAACTGGCGCCCGGCACCTGGTACCTGGCGGTCGAGCAGCGCGGCGCCGCCCTGGTGGCCCAGACGCAGGACGGCCGCCGCGGCGTGCTCCAGGACACCTCCGGCATCCAGCGCGGCTGACCGACGCCCGCCCCGCGCACGGCCCCGCACCCTTCCGGGTGCGGGGCCGTTGTCGTACAGTCGCCCGGCTATTGTCTGACGTCACGTCAGGAGGCGGTCATGCGGCTGGGGTTGGCACTCGGTTACTGGGGGCGCGGCCCCTCTCCCGACCATGTGCCGCTGGCGCGGGAGGCAGAAAGACTCGGATACGACTCGGTGTGGACGGCGGAGTCCTGGGGGTCGGACGCCTTCACCCCGCTCACCTGGATCGCCGCGCAGACGTCGACCATCAAGCTGGGTACGGCCGTTGCCCAGATGGCCGCCCGGTCGCCGACCACGACGGCGATGCACGCGCTGACCCTGGACCACCTGTCGGGGGGCCGGATGCTGCTCGGGCTCGGCCTGTCCGGACCGCAGGTCGTCGAGGGCTGGTACGGCCGCCCGTTCCCGAAGTCCCCGCTGACCGCGACGCGGGAGTACGTGGACGTCGTACGCCAGGTGCTGCGGCGCCAGGGGCCGGTCACCTCCGACGGGCGCTTCCACCCCCACCCCTACCGCGGCCCGGACGCCACCGGTCTCGGCAAGCCGCTGAAGCCGATCACCCACCCGCTCCGCGCCGGCCTGCCCGTCCTGCTCGGCGCCGAGGGGCCGAAGAACGTCGCGCAGACGCTGCGGATCGCCGACGGGTGGCTGCCGCTGTACTGGGCGCCGAGCCGGCCCGAGGTGTACGGCCCGGCGGTGGCCGACCTGCCGGAGGGCTTCCTCGTCGCCCCCATGGCGCAGGTCAGGGTCTGCGACGACGTGGCCTCCGGGCTGCTGCCCGTGAAGGCCATGCTCGGCTTCTACATCGGCGGGATGGGGCACGCGGCCCGCAACTTCCACGCCGACCTCATGGCGCGCATGGGGTACGGGGAGGCGGCCCGGCGGATCCAGGAGCTGTTCCTGTCCGGGCGCCGGGAGGAGGCGGTGCTGGCGGTGCCGGACGCGTTCGCCGACGAGATCTCACTGGTCGGCCCGCGCGAACGCATCGCCGAGCGACTGGAGTTGTGGCGCAAGGGCCCGGTGACGGACCTGCTGGCCCTGGCCCCGGACCCCCACACCCTGCGCGTGCTCGCGGAGCTGAACTCCTACTGATCTTTTCGTAAGTTCGGTTGGTGTGGTGGGTGGATGGTCAGGCCGGTATGGGCGAGGAATGACCATGGAAGTCGGGGGTTGGCGTTGATGCGGTGGATGCCTTGCTCGGTGGCGTCGGCGACATCGGCGAGATGGTCGCCGGCGAGGTTGGCGAGTTCACGCTTCTTGAGTGAGGACCACAGCAGTTCCACCGGGTTCAGCTCGGGAGCGTAGGCGGGTAATCGTTCCAGGGTGAGCCAGTCCTGTTCGGCGGCCCAGGCCCGCATCGCCCGGCTCCAGTGGGCCGACAGGCCGTCCCAGACCAGGACCACTCGCTCGCCGCGGTAGAAAACCTTCATCTGCTCCAGGACCTCGATGAGTCCGGCGGTGTCATAGCTGCCGGGCTTGAGGTGGAAGCACAAGCGGGCCCCGCGATCGGGGTCGGTGGAGTGGTAGCCCAAGGCCCCGGCCATCGACGCACGCTTCCAGTTCAGGC
>NZ_JBEYFC010000054.1:0-29395 GCF_040634175.1 Streptomyces sp. NPDC007162 | reverse complement strand
TGCACGGCGATGGCCCAGTGGTAGCCGTCTGTCGGCAGCCCCTTGTGGGCGTCTCCGCTGGTCGTGTACGCGAGGTACATCCAGATCCCCAGGAAGTACGCCACCTCGCATGCCTGCCAGATCAGGAAGTCCCGCCACTTGGGACGGGCGAGGACCGCCAGCGGGACCAGCCACAGGACGTACTGCGGGGAGTAGACCTTGTTGGTGAGGATGAAGGCCGCCACCACCAGGAAGGCCAGCTGGGCGAAGCGCGGCCGGCGCGGGGCGGTCAGGGAGAGCGCGGCGATGCCCAGGAAACAGAGCAGCACCAGGACCATCGCCGCACTGTTCACGAAGTCGGTCGACGGCGGGCTGGTCGTGTTCTGCGCCCAGATCAGCCAGAACGAGCCGAAGTCCACGCCCCGTTCCTGGCTGAACGTGTAGAACTTCGACCAGCCGTCGAAGGCGAAGATCATCACCGGCAGGTTCACCACGAGCCAGGAGACCACCGCGCCGCCTGTCGCGATGAGGAAATCCCGCCATTTGCCCGCGCGCCAGCACAGCAGGAACAGCGGCCCGAGCAGGAACACGGGATACAGCTTGGCGGCCGTGGCCAGGCCCAGGAGGACGCCGAAGGCGAGGGGACGGCTCCGGGACCACATCAGCATCGCCGCGGCCGTCAGAGCGACCGCCAGCAGGTCCCAGTTGATGGTGGCGGTCAGCGCGAAGGCGGGCGCCATGGCGACCAGCAGACCGTCCCAGGGGCGTCGGCGGTGCGTACGGACCACGCACACCGCGATGACGGCGGCGCAGATCATCAGCATCCCGGCGTTGACGAACCAGTACACCTGCTCCTGGAGCTGGATGCTGCCGCTGCCCGGGGTGAGCCATGCGGCCACCTCCATGAACACACCGGTCAGCACCGGGTATTCGAGGTAGTCCATGTCGCCGGGGAGCTTGTCGAAGTACGGCACCAGACCGTCGGCGAAACCTCGCCCCTGGTAGAGGTGCGGGATGTCCGAGTAGCAGGCGTGGGTGTACTGGGAACTGGCGCCGAAGAACCAGGCGCCGTTGTAGCAGGGCGCCTTCTGGACCAGGCCCAGGGCGAACATGCCGATCGCGACGAGGACCACCACTCGGAGCGGCGTCCACCAGGACGTCCCGAGCAGGGCACGCCGCCCGATGGGGCCGCCGATCAGCTCACTGCCGGCCGCGGCGACCGCGTCTTCCCTGGTCGGCCGCACCGGCTCCGGCTCACGCACGCCCGCGGGCGTCGTCTCTGCACTGGGCATGGGGCCCATCCTGCCGTACCTCTCTAGGAATACGCCGAGGGCCGCCGTACCTGCTCGGGTACGGCGGCCCCTGTTTCACGTGAAACACCCTTCGGCGGGCGAAAAGCTCACCAACCGGTCAGCCTCACGGCTAGCCGTTCGATCCGCCGAAGAGGTTCCCTCCGTTGGCATTGCCTCTGCTGTTGCCCACGCCGGTCGAATCGGTCGCCGACGGCGAGGACGTGGTGCCCGACGTGCTGCCGCTCGTGCCGCCGTCGGTCGAGCAGTTCCAGGCGAACTGGCAGGTCTCGCTCGTGCTGGGCGACGGCGGGGTGATCGTCTCGCTGGGCGTGGCGCTCGGCGACTCGCTGGGCGACTCGCTCGGCGTGATGCTCGGGCTGGGCGTCGGGGAGGGCATCCCCGCCTCGTCGGCGATCTGACCGATCTTGATGGCGTCCGGGAAGCCCGGGTCGTTCTTGCCCTTCAGCGCGGACTTCATGTACTCGGTCCACACCGAGGTCGGGATGTCACCACCGTGGATGGACGCCACGCCGGCGGTGCCGTTCATGGAGAGCAGCTCGGCGTCCTTCGGGTTCTCACGGAACATCGCCACCGACGTCGCCAGCTGCTGGGTGTAGCCGACGAACCAGGCCGACTTGTTGCTGTCGGTGGTACCGGTCTTGCCGGCCGCCGTACGGCCCAGGGCCTTGGCGTTGGTACCCGTACCGTTCTGGATGACGTTCTCCAGCGTGTCCGTGACGTTGTTCGCCACGTCCGAGGGCATCGCCGTGGAGATCTTCGGCTTGCCGAAGCCGCTCACGTCCTGGCCGTCCTGCTTGACCTCGGTCACCGAGTACGGCTCCACGTGCTGGCCGGACGCGGCGAAGGTGGCGTAGGCGTCGGCCATACGGATCGCGCTGGGGGTGGAGGTACCGATGGCGAACGACGGGTTCAGGTTCTGCGACATGCTGTCGGGCAGGATCCCGGCCGCCTGGGCCACGTCCCGAACCTTCGTCATGCCGACGTCCACGCCGAGCTGCACGAACGGCGTGTTGATCGACTGTTCCATCGCCTTGCGCAGGGTGATGTAGCCCCAGGGGTACTCGCTCTCGTTGCGCTGACGGAAGATCGAGTTGTCCTTGTTCAGGTAGTACGAGCCGTCCGGCCGCCGCACCTTGAGGTTGTCGTCGCCGTTGTACTTGCTCAGCGGCGACACTCCGACCCCGTCGGTCTTGTACGTCCCGTACTGCATGGCCGCGGCCAGCACGAACGGCTTCCACGTCGAACCGACGGGGACACCGGAGGTGTCGGCGTTGTTGGTGAAGTGGTTGTTCTCGTAGCCGGCGCCGCCGTACAGGGCGACGATCGCGCCGTCCTTGGGCACCACCGACGCGGCACCGAACTGGACGTACTTGTCCTTCTCGCGGTTCTTCGGGTCCAGGCGCGCCTTCTGGACCTTCTGCACGGCCGCGGTCAACGCGTTGACCTTGTCCTTGTCGAAGGTCGTGTAGATCTGGAAGCCGCCCTGGTCGAACTGCGTCTCGGTGATGTTGGAGTGCGCGAGGACGTACTTCTTGGCCGTGTCGGCGAGGTAGCTGATCTGGCCGGTCATGCCCTTGACCGCCTTGCGGCCCTGGGGCATCGGGTACTTCTTGATGGCCGTCTGGTAATCGGCGTCGCTGAGGCGCTTGTCCTTGTGCATCTCCTCGAGGATCCAGGCCCAGCGGTCGTGCGAGCGCTTGGTGTTGGCCTCCTTGGTCGCCGAGGGGTCGATGTCCGTGTTGCCCGCGGGGTCGTAGTACGTCGCACCCTTGAGCAGCGCCGCCAGCACTGCGCACTGGCTGGGTTGGAGGTCCTTCGCGTCCACGCCGTAGTAGGTCTGGGCGGCGGCCTGGATGCCGTACGCGCCACGGCCGAAGTACGAGGTGTTCAGGTAGCCCTGCATGATCTGGGGCTTCTTGAGCTTGGTGCCCACCTTGATGGAGATGAACATCTCCTTGAACTTGCGGGTGACCGTCTGGTCCTGGCTGAGGTAGGTGTTCTTGACGAACTGCTGGGTGATCGTCGAACCACCCTGCGTCTGCCCACCCCGGGCCATGTTGACCAGGGCACGGGCGATGCCCATGGGGTCGACACCCGAGTCCGAGTAGAAGCTCTTGTTCTCGGCCGAGATCACCGCGTTCTGCATGGCCTGGGGGATCTGGTCGATGGTGACGTTCTGCCGGTTCACGCCCGTGCCCGTCGCGACCATCTGCTGCCCGTTGGCCCAGTAGTAGACGTTGTTCTGCGACTTGGCCGCGGTGTTCTCGTCAGGCACGCCCACCATGGCGTACCCGACACCGACCAGCGCGACCAGACTGCCCAGGAAGGTGAGGCACAGCCCGGACACGAGCTTCCAGGAGGGGACCCAGCGGCGCCAGCCGAATCTGTTCGCCCTGGGGTAGTCGATGATGCGCTTCTTGCCCGGATCGGTCGTCCGGCCTCTGCCACGCCCCGGGCCGGCAGGACCACCCGGACCATGGCTCCCGTTGTCGGGCCCTCTGCGGCGGCCTCCTGTGTTTCTCTGCGCCGCCCGACGGGCCTCCGCGCGGCTGCCGTAGGGGCGCTCCTCACCCCCCGGGCCCTGGGAGTCCGACCCATAGGAAGAGAACCCATAGGAGTCGGAAGGAGACCCGGTGGCGCCTCGCGGTGCCGCACGGCGGCCGGAGGACGGGCCGGACTGGCCGCGTCGGGCCGCGGCACGTCCGCCTCCGCCTCCCTGCGGCTGCGGCGGTTTGCGACGGTGCTCGCTCATCGAACGATTACTCCTCGGGCAGGCGCACCCGTGCGCGCCTGGAAACGGCGGCTGGTTTCCGGTCCCCCCGAAGTACGGATGTGGTCGGTCCTGCATTCACCCGTACTGCACCGGGGATGTGGACGCCCCCCAGGCGTCACTCGGTTCCCGGTGGTCTGCATGCCGCACAGACTACGCACCGCCAAAACCCGCCGAGCTCCGAAGTTCACCCCAAAACAGGCAAGTTGCCTCCTTCGTATCGGTGATGTGATCCCGTTCACCGTTACCCCCCTTGTCGCAAGGGGAAGGCCGATCTATCGTCGGGATGTATCGAGTCGATACATCGGACCGAGACAACCGAGCCGCAGACGAGAGGAGGCGATCATGAGCCGGCGCTCCGGCATCCTTGAGTTCGCCGTACTCGGCCTGCTCCGCGAGTCCCCGATGCACGGCTATGAGCTGCGGAAACGCCTCAACACCTCACTCGGCGTGTTCCGTGCCTTCAGCTACGGGACGCTCTATCCCTGCCTCAAGACGCTGGTCGTCAACGGCTGGTTGATCGAGGAACCCGCGAACACCGGCGAGGACGCTCTCGCCGTCCCGCTCGCCGGCCGCCGCGCCAAGATCGTCTACCGGTTGACGGCGGAAGGTAAGGAGCACTTCGAGGAGCTCCTCTCCCAGACCGGCCCCGACGCGTACGAGGACGAACACTTCGCAGCGAGGTTCGCCTTCTTCGGCCAGACCTCGCGAGACGTACGCATGCGCGTGCTGGAGGGCCGCCGCAGCCGGCTGGAGGAGCGCCTGGAGAAGATGCGCGCCTCGCTCGCACGCACCCGGGAACGCCTCGACGACTACACGCTTGAGCTCCAGCGCCACGGGATGGAGTCCGTGGAGCGCGAAGTGCGCTGGCTGAACGAGCTCATCGAGAGCGAGCGGGCCGGACGGGACCTGAAGGGTTCCGACTCCGAGGGGTCCGCTCAGCAGAACACCACCAATGGAGCGCCGGGCAACCTGCCCCGGTCCGAGGACACCCCTCGGCCGGATTTGCCCGACGACACCGCCACGTGAGTCCCGTTCAGGGCCTCACTCGTACACACAGGGAGCAACCGGAATGGGTTCGGTTCGCGTAGCCATCGTCGGCGTGGGCAACTGCGCCGCCTCGCTGGTACAGGGAGTCGAGTACTACAAGGACGCCGACCCGGCGTCCAAGGTCCCCGGCCTGATGCACGTCCAGTTCGGCGACTACCACGTCAAGGACATCGAGTTCGTCGCCGCGTTCGACGTGGACGCCAAGAAGGTCGGTCTCGACCTTGCGGACGCCATCGGCGCCTCCGAGAACAACACCATCAAGATCTGCGACGTGCCCAACACGGGTGTGAAGGTGCGGCGCGGCCACACCCTCGACGGTCTCGGCAAGTACTACCGCCAGACCATCGAGGAGTCCGAGGCCGAGCCGGTCGACGTCGTGAAGATCCTCAAGAAGAAGCAGGTGGACGTCCTCGTCTGCTACCTGCCCGTCGGTTCCGAGGACGCCGCGAAGTTCTACGCCCAGTGCGCCATCGACGCCAAGGTCGCCTTCGTCAACGCCCTCCCGGTCTTCATCGCCGGCACCAAGGAATGGGCCGACAAGTTCACCGAGGCCGGTGTCCCGATCGTCGGTGACGACATCAAGTCGCAGGTCGGCGCCACCATCACGCACCGCGTCATGGCGAAGCTGTTCGAGGACCGGGGCGTCGTCCTGGACCGCACGATGCAGCTGAACGTCGGCGGCAACATGGACTTCAAGAACATGCTGGAGCGCGACCGCCTGGAGTCCAAGAAGATCTCCAAGACACAGGCCGTCACCTCCCAGATCCCCGACCGGGACCTGGGCGAGAAGAACGTCCACATCGGCCCGTCCGACTACGTGGCCTGGCTCGACGACCGCAAGTGGGCCTATGTCCGCCTGGAGGGTCGTGCCTTCGGTGACGTCCCGCTGAACCTCGAGTACAAGCTCGAGGTCTGGGACTCCCCGAACTCCGCGGGTGTCATCATCGACGCCCTGCGCGCCGCGAAGATCGCCAAGGACCGTGGCATCGGCGGTCCGATCCTCTCCGCGTCGAGCTACTTCATGAAGTCCCCGCCGGTCCAGTACTTCGACGACGAGGCCCGCGAGAACGTGGAGAAGTTCATCCGCGGCGACGTCGAGCGCTGACGTTCGCCGCTCGCACAAAAATCGCTCCTGCCAGGGCTGTGAGGGTCCCCGGGTCATCAGACCCGGGGACCCTTCCCATGGATGCGGCCCCATATGTGAGGCTGTGCCCCATGCCCGTCGTCCGTGACCTGCGTGTCCTGCTGTGCCTGAGGGACTTCCGCCGTCTGCTCGCCGTGCGGCTGCTCTCCCAGGGCGCCGACGGCGTGTACCAGGTCGCGCTCGCCGCCTACGTCGTCTTCTCACCGGAGAAACAGACCTCACCGGCCGCGATCGCCTCGGCCATGGCGGTCCTGCTGCTCCCGTACTCGCTGGTGGGCCCCTTCGCCGGTGTCCTGCTGGACCGCTGGCGTCGCCGCCAGGTCTTCCTCCACGGCAATCTGCTGCGCGCGCTGCTGGCCGCGGTCACCGCCGCCCTGATGGTCGGTGACGTGCCCGACTGGCTGTTCTACGCCTCCGCCCTGTGTGTCACGGCCGTCAATCGCTTCGTCCTTTCGGGTCTGTCGGCCGCGCTCCCGCGGGTGGTGGACACCGACCGACTGGTGCTGGCCAACTCTCTGTCACCGACGGCGGGAACCCTCGCCGCGACCGTCGGCGGCGGCCTGGCCTTCGCCGTACGACTGGTCGCCTCGGGCTCCGACGCTGCCGTCGTTCTGCTGGGTGCCGTCCTCTATCTGTGCGCGGCCCTCGCCTCCCTGACCATGGCCCCCGGACTCCTCGGTCCCGACCGGCATCCGACCCGGCCGAGCCTGCGAGCGGCTGTCCTCACCACCACGCGCGACCTGCGGGAGGCGATACGGCATCTCGCGGCGCCCCGGCGCCGGGAGGCGGCCTGGGCCCTGTTCACCATGACGGCGATGCGCTTCTGCTACGGCGCACTGCTGGTCATGGTGCTGATGCTGTGCCGCTACGCCCTCTCCTCCGGCCCGGACAGGGGTCTCGCGCTGCTGGGACTCGCCCTGGGTCTCTCCGGTGCGGGGTTCTTCGCTGCGGCCATGGTGACGCCATGGGCCGCCGGGCGGCTGGGACCAGCCCGCTGGATCGTCGTGTGCGCCGCCTCCGCCGCCGTTCTGGAGCCCGCTCTGGGTCTCCCGTTCACGACCGTCCCCATGCTCGTCGCCGCCTTCGTGCTGGGGCTGATCACCCAGGGCGCGAAGATCGCAACCGACACCGTCGTGCAGTCCGCGGTCGATGACTCCTTCCGCGGCCGGATCTTCTCCGTGTACGACGTCCTCTTCAATGTCGCCTTCGTCGGAGCCGCGGGCGTCGCCGCCGTGATGCTCCCGCCGGACGGCCGCTCCGCGGCCCTCGTGATCACGGTCGCACTCCTGTACGCAGCAGTTGCAGCAGCCATGGCCCGGTACGAGGCACAGCAGGGGAGGAAGCAGCAAGGAGAAAGCGGAGAGGGGCGATGTTTCACGTGAAACATCGCCCCCGCATCCGAGGGTGTTTCACGTGAAACATCCCTCCTGCCGGCACGCTCAGTCCTGCTCGGCCCACCACTCCTTGAGCGCGGACACCGCGGCGTCATGCTCCATCGGGCCGTTCTCCAGCCGGATCTCCAGCATGTGCTTGTAGGCCTGGCCCACTTCCGGGCCGGGGCGGATCCCCAGGATCTCCATGATCTGGTTGCCGTCGAGGTCCGGGCGGATCGCGTCGAGCTCCTCCTTCTCCTGAAGCTCGGCGATCCGGTTTTCCAGGCCGTCATAGGCGCGGGAGAGCGCCGCGGCCCGCCGCTTGTTACGGGTGGTGCAGTCGGACCGGGTCAGCTTGTGCAGACGGTCGAGCAACGGGCCTGCGTCGCGTACGTAGCGGCGGACCGCCGAGTCCGTCCACTCCCCGGTGCCGTAGCCGTGGAAGCGCAGATGGAGTTCGACCAGCCGCGAGACGTCCTTCACCAGTTCGTTGGAGTACTTCAACGCCGTCATGCGCTTCCTGGTCATCTTCGCCCCGACCACTTCATGGTGGTGGAACGAGACCCGGCCGTCCTGCTCGAAGCGACGCGTGCGCGGCTTGCCGATGTCATGCAGCAGTGCGGCAAGACGGAGGGCGAGGTCGGGACCGCTCTCCTCCAACGCCATCGCCTGCTCCAGAACGATCAGCGTGTGGTCGTAGACGTCCTTGTGCCGGTGGTGCTCGTCACTCTCCAGACGCAGGGCAGGAAGCTCGGGCAGTACCTGGTCGGCGAGGCCGGTCTCGACGAGCAGCGTGAGCCCCTTGCGAGGGTGGGCGGAGAGGATCAGCTTGTTCAGCTCGTCCCGGATCCGCTCGGCCGAGACGATCTCCAGCCGACCGGCCATGTCCGTCATCGCCGCGACGACCTCGGGAGCCACCTCGAAGTCGAGCTGGGCCGCGAAGCGGGCGGCACGCATCATCCGCAGCGGGTCGTCCGAGAAGGACTCCTCAGGCGTCCCCGGCGTGCGCAGCACGCGTGCGGCCAGGTCCTCCCGGCCACCGTGCGGATCGATGAACTCCTTCTCCGGCAGGGCCACCGCCATCGCGTTGACCGTGAAGTCACGACGGACGAGGTCTTCCTCGATGGAGTCCCCGTACGACACCTCGGGCTTGCGCGAGGTTCGGTCGTAGGCCTCGGAACGGTAGGTGGTCACCTCGATCTGGAAGGACCGAACGGTCCCCCCTACCCGAGCGTCCTTCTGCGCCCCGACCGTACCGAAGGCGATCCCGACGTCCCAGACGGCGTCCGCCCAGGGCCTGACGATCTTCAGCACGTCCTCGGGGCGGGCGTCCGTGGTGAAGTCCAGGTCGTTGCCGAGCCGGCCCAGCAGCGCGTCCCGGACCGAGCCACCGACCAGGGCGAGGGAGAACCCGGCCTCCTGGAACCGGCGGGCCAGGTCGTCGGCGACGGGCGCCACCCGCAGCAGTTCGCTCACCGCGCGCTGCTGCGCCTGGCTCAGGGCAGAGGGATTGTCTTCATTGGCGTTCGGCACAACAGCACAGGGTACGTGCCCCGGGCCACCCCCAGCGCCTCCGTATTCCCCCCGTACTCCCCACAGGCCGCCCATACGCGGCGCCGGGGCAGTCTGCTCCATACCCGCGCAAAAGCAGTATTCGACTCTTACCGGAGTCTTCTGTTGATACTGGATATAGGGGAAACGCCGATACGCTTCTCCGATCTTGTGAAGCGGACCGCGGCACTTCAGCTCAGCGCGCCTCGTTACCATGCGTGGACGCACATTCCGACGACCACTGACGACGACAAGGGACGGACGAGCGCGTGGCCGAGGCGGCAGACTTCCAGGGGACGCCCTCACCTGCCCGCCGCTGGCTGCGGCGCACCGGGGCACTGCTCGCGGGTGCGCCTCTGCTGGCCGGACTGATGCAGTTGCCGGCCGCGGCGCCGGCCCAGGCGGCCGGGTCGAACGCCGTGTCGGTGGCCCTTGACTCACTGAGCCCCAGCGCCCCCAGCGACGGGGACACGCTGACGGTCTCCGGCACGGTGACCAACAACGGCAAGCATGCCGTCACGGACGCCCATGTGGATCTGCGGGTGGGTTCCCCGCTCAGTACCCGGTCGGCGATCGACACGGCCGCCCAGCAGTCCGAGGAGCTCCAGTCGGGCCTCGGCACCGAGATCGGCGGCAAGTACACCGAGGACTTCGACTCGCTCCCCCCGGGGGTCGCCGAGCACTTCAGCATCTCCGTCCCCGTCGACAAGCTCGACCTGGGACAGGACGGGGTGTACCCGTTCGGTGTCTCGTTGTCCGGCAAGACAACCGCGCAGCAGTGGGACCAGGTGCTGGGCGTCCAGCAGACGTTCCTGCCCTGGCAGTCCTCCGAGGCGGACACGAAGACCAGGACGACGTACCTGTGGCCGCTGATCTCCACCGTCCACATGACGGCGAAAACAGGGGCGGGCGAGCTGCAGACGCCGGTCTTCCTCAACGAGGACCTCGCCAAGGAGATCTCGCCCGGCGGCCGGCTGGCCCAGATGCTGGCACTCGGCAAGGACCTGGACGTCACTTGGGTGATCGACCCGGACCTGCTGGCCTCCGTGGACGCGATGACCGGCAATTACCAGATCCAAGGCCCCGGTGACAGCACCACGGCAGGCACCCACCAGGCCGTGGCCAAGCAGTTCCTGGCAGACCTCCAGGACGCGGTGGCCGACAAGGAGGTCGTCGCGCTCCCCTTCGCCGACCCGGACCTGGCCTCCCTCGCCCACAACGGCACCGCGGTGACCGGTTCACTGAGCCACCTGAAGGACGCCACCGACGTCGCCGCCACCACGGTGGAGACCGTGCTCCATGTCACACCGAACACCGACTTCGCATGGCCCGTGAACGGCGCGGTCGACCCGTCGATCATCAAGGTGGCCACCTCGGCGGGCGCCGACAAGGTGATCGCCCGCAGTGACAGCCTCCAGGAGACCGGCGGCCTGTCCTACACGCCCTCCGCGGCGCGTCCGATCGGCGGCGGCACGACGGCCGTGGTCGCGGACGCCCGGCTGTCCACGGCGTTCGAGGGCGATCTGACGACAGCGGACTCGGCGACGCTCGCGGTGCAGCGGTTCCTGGCCCAGAGCCTGGCCCTGAACACCCAGACCGACAAACAGCGCAGCATCGTCGTCGCCCCGCAGCGGATGCCCTCTTCCAGCCAGGCCCAGGCCATGGCCACGGCCATCGCCGCGCTGCAGGACAGCAACTGGTCGCAGTCCCAGAACCTGACGGCCGCCGCCAAGGACAAGCCGGATCCCGGTGCCAGCACGAAGATCCCCTCGTCGTCCGCCTACCCGTCCTCGCTGCGAAAGCAGGAGCTGCCCCGGACGGCCTTCGAGCAGATCGCGCGTACCCAGGACAAGCTCGACAACTTCCAGGTGATCCTCAGCAACCAGGCCCGGGTGGTGACCCCGTTCGGCCGGGCCATAAACCGGGAGATGTCCACGTCGTGGCGGGGTCGCGGCACCGACGCGGACAGCTTCCGCACGGGCGTGGAGTCCTGGCTCGACGACCTCGTCGGCGAGGTCAAACTGATCGACAAGTCCGAGACCAAGCTCTCCGGGCGCAGCGCCACCATCCCGGTCACCGTCCAGAACAACCTGGTCCAAGGCGTCGACCACCTCGTCCTGCGGCTGACGTCGACCATGCCGACCCGGCTGGAGATCGGGGGCAAGCCCTATGACGAGCAGCGCGTCGAGGTCTCCGGCGGCCACAGCCAGTCCGTGAAGTTCTCCACCTCGGCCAACGCCAACGGCCGGGTGGAGGTCACCGCGCAGCTCTACACCCAGGACGGCCAGGAGTACGGCCAAGCCGTCCACTTCGACGTGAAGGTCACCGAGGTCACGCCCACCGTGATGCTGGTCATCGGCGGCGGTGTGCTGCTGCTGGTGCTCGCGGGATTCCGGATGTACACCCAGCGCAAGCGGGCGGCCGCCCGCCAGGCCGCGGAGGGCGACGGCCCGGACCCGGCCGGCGAGGACACCCCGGACACCCCTGAGGGCGAGGGCCGGAACACCGCGGACACCCGGGCGGACAAGGGGCCCGATAACACCGCGGGGCCCGGGAACCCCGGCACTCATGACGGCCGTCGCCCGGGAGAGTCCGACGCCCGGTCCGGGGCAGACGACCCCGAGCAGCCGAGTGACCCGACACCGGACACCGCACCGGAAAGCGCCGACCCGTCCGGGACGGGTGAGAGAGTGGACCGTTGAGCGATGTCGTGGCCGGTGTGGCCCGGGACGATGAGGTGGGGTAACCATGAACGCGCCGTACGACGGTGAACGCGGCCAGGGCGCGGCCGGTTCGGGCTACCCCGAGCCGCCGCCGGAGCCCGGCCAGGTCCCGCCGCAGCACGCGGCTGACATGTACCTCCAGGACGCCTACGACCAGGACCCCTACCGGGCACAGGACCTCTCGGCCCAGGACCCGGTCGCCGAGGCGCTCTACGACCGTGCCGCCCACCCGCCGCCGCCCCCGGGAACGTACCCCCAGCAGCCTCTCTATGGCCGGCCCGCCCAGTCTCCGTACGCCCCCGACCCGCAGGTGTGGGCCCAGACACCGGCACCCGAACCGGAGGGCCCGACCCAGTACCTGCCGTACGGCGACAACCCCCGTACGACCCAGTTCGTGGGCGTGGACGACCTGGTCTCGCACTCCGGTGAGGAACGCCACGAGCCGGACGCGTTCGCCCACCTCTTCCGGGACCAGCAGCAGAGCGGCTACCGGGACCCGCAGCAGGGCGGCACCCAGCTGCCGCCCGAGCCCGCGGCGGTACCGGGTCCGGCCGCCGCCCCGGGCGGGGTCTCTGCTGGACCGCGGTACCCGGCGCCGGCGACTCCGGCCGCCGCGTCCCCCGCGAGCGACCAGACGCTGAACCTCGGTGCCGCGCCCGTCGCGGCAGCGGCGCCGGCCACCGCCGCCGCCCCCGCTCCGGCCCCTGTCAAGAAGGGCGGGAAGGCCGGGGGGCTGCTCAAGTCCAGCGCCGTGATGGCGGCGGGCACGATGGTCTCCCGCCTCACCGGCTTCGTCCGCTCCGCCCTGATCGTCTCCGCGCTGGGCGTCGGTCTGCTCGGCGACACCTTCCAGGTCGCCTACCAGCTGCCGACGATGATCTACATCCTGACCGTCGGCGGCGGCCTCAACTCGGTCTTCGTGCCGCAGCTGGTGCGCGCCATGAAAGAGGACGACGACGGCGGCGAGGCGTTCGCCAACCGGCTGCTGACCCTCGTCATGGTGGCGCTGGGCCTGCTCACCGCGGCCACCATCGCGGCCGGGCCCCTTCTGATCCGCCTGCTGTCCGACCCGGTGGCCAGCGACCCGGCGGCCAACGAGGTCGGCATCACCTTCGTGCGCTACTTCCTGCCCTCGATCTTCTTCATGGGCATCCACGTGGTGATGGGCCAGATCCTCAACGCGCGGGGCAAGTTCGGCGCGATGATGTGGACCCCGGTCCTCAACAACATCGTCATCATCGTCACCCTCGGCCTGTTCATCTGGGTCTACGGCACCGCCGCGCACTCCGGCATGAAGGTCACCAACATCCCGCCGGAGGGCCAGCGGCTGCTCGGCCTCGGCGTGCTGCTCGGTCTGGTGGTCCAGGCCCTGGCCATGATCCCCTACCTGCGCGAGACCGGGTTCCGGCTGCGGCTGCGCTTCGACTGGCGGGGCCACGGTCTCGGCAAGGCCGCCACGCTCGCCAAGTGGACCGTGCTCTTCGTCCTCGCCAACCAGGCGGGCGCGATCGTCGTCTCCCAGCTGTCGACCGCGGCCGGCAAACGGTCCCCGGTCGACGGCACCGGCTTCGCCGCCTATGCCAACGCCCAGCTGATCTGGGGCCTGCCGCAGGCCATCATCACGGTCTCGCTGATGGCGGCCCTGCTGCCGCGGATCTCCCGCTCGGCCGCCGAGAACGACACGGGCGCCGTCCGCGACGACATCTCCCAGGGCCTTCGGACGACCGCCGTCGCGATCGTCCCCATCTCCTTCGGCTTCCTGGCCCTCGGCATCCCGATGTGCACCCTGATCTTCGGTTCCTCGGGCACCAGCGAAGCCACCAACATGGGCTTCATGCTGATGGCCTTCGCCCTCGGCCTGATCCCCTACTCGGTGCAGTACGTCGTCCTTCGCGCCTTCTACGCCTACGAAGACACCCGCACCCCGTTCTACAACACGGTCATCGTCGCCGCGGTCAACGCGGGCGCGTCGGTCGCCTGTTACTACCTGCTCCCGGCACGCTGGGCGGTGGCGGGCATGGCCGCCTCGTACGGCCTGGCCTACGCGACCGGCGTCGGGGTGGCCTGGCGGCGGCTGCGCAAGCGGCTCGGCGGTGACCTCGACGGCTCCCGGGTCACCCGCACCTACGCCCGGCTGTGCATCGCCTCCGTACCGGCGGCGCTGCTCAGTGGTGCGGCCTGCTACGGCATCGGCCACACTCTGGGGCAGGGTGTGATCGGTTCCTTCGCCGCGCTGCTGGCCGGCGGAGTCCTCCTGCTCGGCGTCTTCTACGTCGCCGCGCGCCGCATGCGCATCGAGGAGCTCAACTCCCTCGTGGGTATGGTGCGCGGGCGTCTGGGTCGGTGAGACAGGGGTAAGCGCACAACCATCGTTCGCCGCCGCGTGTCGTGCATAGCGGGGGACTGTGGGCACAATTGGTTTCGGCGTCGGACAGCGTGCAACGGATGGGGAGGCAGGGAACGACGGTGGCGGAACGGAGCACGGCTGCCGTCGACGTGGCAGACAACAGCGGTGACAAGCCGCTGACCGCCAAGGCGGACCAGTCCACGGCCGACGGGGTGGCCCAGAACCCGGAGCAGGACACGGACAGCGACGAGGCCCAGGGGAGCGGTACGGCCGCGGACCCCGGGAAGAAGACCTCACCTCCCGAACTGCACAGCGGTCACAAACTCGCCAGACGCTACCGTCTCGAGGAGTGCGTCACCCGTCTGGACGGATTCAGCAGCTGGCGTGCGGTCGACGAGAAACTCCGGCGTGCCGTCGGCGTTCACATCCTGCCCGCCGACCATGCGCGCAGCCGTGCGGTGCTGGCCGCCGCCCGGTCCGCCGCGCTGCTCGGCGATCCCCGGTTCGTCCAGGTGCTGGACGCCGTCGAGGAGAACGACCTCGTCTACGTCGTGCACGAATGGCTCCCCGACGCCACCGAGCTGACCGCGCTGCTCGCGGCCGGCCCGCTGGAGCCGCACGACGCCTACCAGATGGTCAGTCAGATCGCCTCCGCGATGGCGGCCGCGCACCGCGAGGGCCTGGCGCACCTCCGTCTCAACCCGAACGCGGTACTGCGCACCTCCACCGGCCAGTGGCGCATCCGCGGCCTCGCGGTGAACGCGGCACTGCGCGGAATCAGTTCCGACACCCCGCAGCGCACCGACACCGAGGCGATCGGCGCCCTGCTGTACGCGGCGCTGACCCAGCGCTGGCCGTACGAGAACGACGCCTACGGTCTGGCCGGCCTGCCCAAGGACGTCGGCCTCATCGCACCCGACCAGGTACGCGCCGGGGTCCATCGTGGCCTGTCCGAGCTCGCCATGCGCGCTCTGGTCAACGACGGTGCCACCGCGTCCCGCCACGAGTCGGCCTGCACCACGCCCGAGGAGCTGGTGAAGGCGATCGGCGAGATGCCTCGCATCCGCCCGCCGGAGCCGGCGTTCACGGCACCGCCCGAGTACCAGCGCACCACGTACCAGCAGGGCACCTACGGCCGCCCCGCGGCCCCCGGCGTGACGCAGCCCATCCAGCCCCCGCCGCCCCCGCTCCAGAGCCGCACCGGCAAGGCACTGAAATGGGCTGTCTCGGCCCTTCTCATCGCGGCCCTGGGCCTGGGCAGTTGGCAGCTCGCGGAGGCCCTGATGGACCAGGGCGACAAGTCCGACGGCACCACCACGCAGACGACGGACGACGGCGACAAGAACAACGCCAGCCCCGCGCCGGTCACCCCGATAAAGATCCAGGACGCCCAGGAGTACGTCGTCGACGGCGGGGCTCAGCACCCGGGCGACGTCAAGTTCACCTACGACGGGAACAGCTCGACCTACTGGCGGACGAAAACCTTCAACGAGGGTCCCGAGCTGGCGCCGTACAAGGCCGGTGTCGGCATCGTCTACGACCTGGGCTCGGCGAAGGAACTCACCACGGGAACCATCTCCCTTCGCTACTCTGGCGATCACACAACGGTCGCGCTCTACGCCGCCGACTCGCTGGCCCCCGGGCCGGTGAGTTCGCTGACGAAGATCGGCAGCGTCACCACCACGGGAAACACCGCCACGGTGAAGGTCGGCAAGAAGGTCAAGAGCCAGTACGTGCTTCTGTGGATGACCGCCGTACCCAACTCGGGTGCGGACCCTGCCACGTACTCGGACGCCGGTTACAAGCAGGCCATCAACGAAGTGAAGTTCACAGGCTGACGTTCCAACCGGGGGCACCGAAGGCGGAGGGGGCAGATGGCGGAGGGTGCCGGATACGGCGGAGTGAGCGATCAGGAGCTGCTCGCCCGCCATGTGGAAGGTGACCCCGATGCCTTCGGTGAGATCGTGCGGCGCCACCGGGACCGGCTCTGGGCGGTCGCCCTGCGGACCCTGGGGGACCGCGAGGAGGCCGCTGACGCCGTCCAGGACGCTCTCGTCTCCGCCTACCGGGCCGCCCACACCTTCCGGGGCCAGTCGGCCGTCACGACCTGGCTGCACCGGATCACGGTGAACGCCTGCCTCGACCGGGCCCGCAAAGCGGCCTCCCGGAAGACGTCCCCGGTCGACGACGCCGAGCGGCTGGAGCACCTGCTGGAGCCGCATGAATCGGCCTCCGCTCCGGCCGAGCGGCACGATCTGCACCGCCAGCTGCTGGAAGCCCTCGGCACGCTCCCGCACGACCAGCGCGCCGCCCTGGTACTGGTCGACATGCAGGGATATCCGGTCGCGGAGGCGGCCCGGATCCTCGAGGTGCCCACGGGGACGGTGAAGAGCCGCTGCGCTCGCGGCAGAGCCAGACTCCTGCCGCTGCTCAGTCATCTGCGGCCGGAAAACACCGGTGACGAGAACGACCCTGACCCGGCACGGAACCGGGCGGAGGGGACATCCGTCCCACCGGCAGCGGGGCCTCGAAGCGGAGGCTCGCAGCAGCACACCGGGCCGAGCGATCCGGCCGCGATGAAGGGCGGAGGTGGACGAGCGTGACGTCGACGACAGACACGACCGGGCACCCGGACGTCTCGGAGATCTCCGACCTGACCGAAGGTCTGCTCCCGCCCGCCCGGACCGCGGAAGTGCGACAGCACCTGGACGGGTGCGAGCTCTGTGCCGATGTCCATGCCTCACTGGACGAGATCCGGGGCCTGCTCGGCGCGGTGCCCGGTCCCGTGGCCATGCCGGCCGATGTCGCGAGCCGGATCGATGCGGCTCTCGCCGCCGAAGCTCTGTTGAACGCCGCCCCACCCGAGGCTCATGTTTCACGTGAAACATCGGCGCTCCCACCCTCGACACTCCCACCCTCGGCAAGCCGCCCGGCAGGACGGCCGAGCCCCTCGACCGGTCCTGGTCGCAGGAACCGCGGACCCGACCGTGGTCGTCGCCGCCGGACGGTCGTCCTGGGCGCTGTCCTCACCGCCGCCGTCCTGGGAGCCGGATCTTTCTTCCTCCTGTCGCTCGGCGGCAACGACAAGGGGTCGGTGACGGCTCAGGGCAAGCCGACGAACTCCGCTGTGGGCTTCACCAAGAGCACCCTGCAGGCGGAGGTTGACGGCCTCCTCGGCAAGAAGGCCACGTTGCGCGGCTCCAAGAAGCCGGAGAGGGGTATCCAGGGCGACTCCACCCCGTCCGGGTCGTCAGCAACCCCGTACTCCCCCTTCATCCAGCCGCTGCCATCGGTACCACCGTGCGTCCGCGGTGGCATCAGCCAGTCCGGTGACCCGCTCGCCGCGAAGGAGGGAACGTACGAGGGAAAGCGCGTCTATCTCGTCGTCCTCCCTGACGCCGCGGACTCCTCGCGGGTGACGGCCTTCGTCGTGGACGCCGACTGCGGCAGCTCGGCCTCCCCCGGCAAGGTCCTTCTGACGGAATCCCTGGCTCGCCCCTGACCCGCCTCCGGCACGACTCCGAGCCGAGGACGCATCGTCTCCGCCCGACGCGGAAATCCGTAGGTGTGGGATGGCCGTGTGCCCGGACACACCGGGAATGCGCGCCCCGTAGGATCCGTTGGGTGGGGTGAGAGCTTCCGAGAGAAGCTCCCACCGGTCGAACTGACGTAGACCAGAGACGAGGAATCAAGCCGTGAGCGACGTCCGTAACGTGATCATCATCGGCTCCGGGCCCGCCGGCTACACGGCGGCGCTCTACACCGCGCGCGCGTCGCTGAAGCCTCTCGTATTCGAGGGTGCCGTCACCGCGGGCGGTGCGCTGATGAACACCACCGAGGTGGAGAACTTCCCGGGCTTCCGCGACGGCATCATGGGCCCCGACCTCATGGACAACATGCGGGCGCAGGCGGAGCGCTTCGGCGCCGAACTGGTTCCGGACGACGTCGTCTCCGTCGACCTGACCGGTGAGATCAAGACCGTCACGGACACCGCGGGCACGGTCCACAAGGCCAAGGCCGTCATCGTCACCACCGGCTCCCAGCACCGCAAGCTCGGCCTGCCGAACGAGGACGCCCTCTCCGGCCGCGGCGTCTCCTGGTGCGCCACCTGTGACGGCTTCTTCTTCAAGGACCAGGACATCGCGGTGATCGGTGGCGGCGACACCGCGATGGAGGAGGCCACCTTCCTCTCCCGGTTCGCCAGGTCCGTGACGATCGTCCACCGCCGGGACACCCTGCGCGCCTCCAAGGCGATGCAGGAGCGCGCCTTCGCCGACCCGAAGATCAAGTTCGCCTGGGACAGCGAGATCGCCGAGGTCCAGGGCGACCAGAAGCTGGCCGGCCTCAAGCTGCGCAACGTCAAGACCGGTGAGCTCTCCGACCTGCCGGTGACCGGACTGTTCATCGCGATCGGTCACGACCCGCGCACCGAGCTGTTCAAGGGCCAGCTCGACCTCGACGAGGAGGGCTACCTCAAGGTCGCCTCGCCCTCGACGCACACCAACGTGACCGGTGTGTTCGCCGCCGGTGACGTGGTCGACCACACCTACCGCCAGGCGATCACCGCGGCCGGCACCGGCTGCTCCGCTGCTCTCGACGCCGAGCGTTTCCTCGCCGCCCTCGCGGACGAGGAGAAGGCAGAGCCCGAGAAGAGCACCGTCTGATCATCTCCCATCCGCCCCACCGCACCATCAAGTAAAGGAGCCCGCCGTGGCCGGCACCCTGAAGCATGTGACCGACGCCGACTTCGAAGAGGTCGTCCTCAAGAGCGACAAGCCTGTCCTGGTGGACTTCTGGGCCGAGTGGTGCGGTCCGTGCCGCCAGATCGCCCCGTCTCTCGAGGCGATCGCCGCCGAGCACGGCGAGAAGATCGAGATCGTCAAGCTGAACATCGACGAGAACCCGAACACGGCGGCCAAGTACGGCGTCATGTCGATCCCGACCCTGAACGTCTACCAGGGTGGCGAGGTCGCCAAGACCATCGTCGGCGCCAAGCCGAAGGCAGCGCTCGTGCGCGACCTTGAGGACTTCATCGCCGAGTGATGTTTCACGTGAAACACGAATGGGCCAACCCCTGCGGGTTGGCCCATTCGCCTTAGAGCGGTCGTAGCGCCGGTTCCTTCTGTACGGCCCCCAGCAGCCTGTCGAGCGCCAGCTCCACGTCTTCCTTCCAGGAGAGCGTCGTCCGCAGTTCCAGCCGCAGCCGGGGATGCACAGGGTGCTGCCGCACCGTCTTGAAGCCCACGGAGAGCAGGTGCTCGGCGGGCAGCAGACAAGCCGGCTCCTTGTAGCGGGCGTCCCCGAACGCCTCGATCGCCTTGAAGCCGCGTCGCAGCAGATCCTTGGCGACCGTCTGGACCATCACACGCCCGAGTCCCTGTCCCTGATAGCCGGGCGTGATGAAGCCCGTGATGAGCTGGACGGCATCCGGTGCGACCGGGCTGGTGGGGAACGCCGTGGAGCGCGGAACGTAGGCGGGCGGCGCGTAGAGCACGAAGCCCACCGGCACGTCGTCGACATAGACCACCCGACCGCAGGAACCCCAGTCGAGCAGGACGGCGGAGATCCAGGACTCCTTCTCCATCGCGGGTGTCCCCGCTCTCACCGCTGCTTCGCCGCTGACGGGATCCAGTTCCCAGAAGACACACGAGCGGCAGCGCTTGGGAAGGTCCTGAAGGTTGTCCAGCGTGAGCGGTACGAGCCGACGCCCCATGAAGGCTGTTCCTCGCTTCCTTCGCCCGCGGCGTCGCGAGCGGCTGCCAGAGCGCCGCGTTCCCTGAGCAGACTGCCGACGAATCCTACGGTCGCACCCAGTCCCAGGCCCGCGCTCACCAGTCCGGTGCGGCTCATCGATCGCACGGCCCCCGCCTCCCATCCAGAGGTGCTGCCAGCTGCCGGATGAATGCGCCATACCGAACGCATCGTATCCACCCCGCGATCACATCGGCACCGGATGAAAGCAAAGAGCGGATCGTGTCCGGTTCACACCGGGCACGATCCGCTCTCGGACACCAGCCGGGACGGTCAGTCCTCGGACTCCTCGGAGCCCGGGGCGTCACCGTCCTGGAGTCCCTGGTGGAGGACCGGCCCCTCGCCCGGCGCGAGCGTCCCGAGGATCCGCTCCAGGTCCTCCATCGAGGCGAACTCGACGGTGATCTTGCCCTTCTTCTGGCCGAGGTCGACCTTCACCCGTGTCTCGAAGCGGTCCGAGAGCCGGGTCGCGAGGTCGGTCAGCGCCGGGGAGACGCGGCCTCCGGCCCGTGGCCCCTTGGCACGGGTCGCCGTCTGAGGGCGGGAGCCCATCAGGGTCACGATCTCCTCGACGGCCCGCACCGACAGCCCCTCGGCCACGATCCGGTGGGCCAGTCGGTCCTGCTCCTCCGAGTCGTCGACGGAGAGCAGCGCCCGGGCGTGGCCGGCCGACAGGACACCGGCGGCGACCCTGCGCTGAACCGCCGGCGACAGCTTCAGCAACCGCAGCGTGTTGGAGACCTGCGGACGCGAGCGCCCGATCCGGTCGGCCAGCTGGTCGTGCGTGCAGTTGAAGTCCTTCAGCAACTGGTCGTAGGCGGCAGCCTCTTCCAGCGGGTTCAGCTGGGCACGGTGCAGGTTCTCCAGCAGCGCGTCCAGGAGGAGCTTCTCGTCGTCCGTCGCCCTGACGATCGCCGGGATCGCCTCCAGACCGGCCTCTCGGCAGGCCCGCCAGCGCCGCTCGCCCATGATCAGCTCATAGCGTGCGGGGCCCAACTGCCGGACCACGACAGGCTGGAGCAGACCGACCTCCTGGATGGAGGTGACAAGCTCGTGCAGAGCGTCCTCGTCGAAGACCTCACGCGGCTGGCGCGGGTTCGGTGTGATGTCGTCGAGGGGGATCTCCGCGAAGTGGGCACCGATCGGAGGCGCGGGGATCTCCGGGGCCGCGCCGAACACCGAGGGTTCCTCGGGCTCCTGGACAGCCGGCGGCAGGGTGGTCACCTTGGCCGCGGCGACCCCGCGGTCCGTCAGCGGCGGTACCGCGGCGGGGGCCCCGGTCGCCCCGCCCTCCACCGCGGTCTGAGCCGGGGTCCGCTCGGTCGGGGCAGCAGGGATCAGCGCGCCCAGACCACGGCCCAGCCCAATCCTCCGTCGGTCGCTCACTGGATCCCCTCCACCATGTTCGGGTTGGTCTGTGCGCCGATATGGGCCTGTGTCGGGTCGTAGCTGACACCGACACCCCTCAGCGCGATTTCTCGGGCCGCCTCAAGATAGGAGAGGGCACCGCTCGATCCAGGATCGTAGGTCAGTACCGTCTGCCCGTAGCTCGGTGCCTCCGAGATACGGACCGAGCGGGGAATGCTCGTCCGCAGCACCTCGTCGCCGAAGTGGCTGCGCACCTCGTCCGCGACCTGGGAGGCGAGGCGCGTCCGGCCGTCGTACATGGTGAGCAGGATGGTCGACACATGCAGGTCGGGGTTGAGGTGCCCCCGCACCAGGTCGACGTTGCGGAGCAACTGACCCAGCCCCTCCAGTGCGTAGTACTCGCACTGGATCGGGATGAGTACCTCGGCGCCCGCGACGAGCGCGTTGACCGTCAGCAGGCCGAGCGAGGGCGGGCAGTCGATGAGGATGTAGTCCAGCGGCTGCTCGTACGCCAGGATCGCCCGCTGAAGCCGGCTCTCCCGGGCCACCAGGGACACCAGCTCGATCTCCGCACCGGCGAGATCGATCGTGGCGGGAGCACAGAAGAGACCTTCGACGTCCACCACCGGCTGGACGACCTCGGCGAGCGGCTTGCTCTCGACCAACACGTCATAGATGGACGGAACTTCGGCGTGGTGGTCAATGCCCAGCGCAGTGGAGGCATTGCCCTGAGGGTCGAGGTCGATCACCAGAACGCGACCGCCGTGCAGGGCGAGTGACGCGGCAAGATTGACGGTGGTCGTCGTCTTGCCCACGCCGCCCTTCTGGTTGGCGACCACGATGACTCTGGTCTGCTCCGGACGTGGCAGGCCTTCGCCGGCGCGGCCCAGAGCCTCCACCGCGAGTTGGGCAGCACGACCGATGGGAGTGTCGTCCATCGGAGGCGGTGTTTCACGTGAAACATCCGCCCCCATCGACTCGGTACGGGGACCGGGGACCGGATCGGTCATCGGTCCCGCGATGTTGGCGTCGGACCGCAAGGATTCACTCTCCTCGACTTCAGGCTCGCAATGAACAGAGCCTCCCATGTCTTCGGGGTGGTGAACCAGTGAGGCCTGTTGTTCTGTGGAGAAATCCACCTCTGTGGACAACTCCGTGCCCCGCAGGGAGGACGGAGTGTCACCAGCCGGGTCCCCTCCAAGGGAACCGAGGGGCTTTCGATCACGCGGTTCGGCCGCAGCGCGGCCCCGGCCGATGATGCCGTGCAGCAAGGAACGACGTTTCACGTGAAACACGATGCACAGCACGCAGGGCCGAAAAGCCGCGACACTCCGTCATGCGCGGTTTCGGCAGCTTGTGTGGAGTACGTCTCACTGTCATCCGCGTCGGCGGCGAGCCCGTCCTGTGCGGGCCGCCTTCGCTCGTTTGGCCGCGAAGCGCACGCCACCCGGACTCTCCCCGACCTCCACTCGGACGACCGTGGACAGCGGGTCCACCACTCCCTCACCCACCTGGAGGACAGACGTGGAAACCGCACCGAGCTTGGCCAGGGCGGTCGCCGCGGCCTTCAGCTCCTCCTCCGCCGTGTCCCCCTTGAGAGCCAGCATCTCGCCGTAGGGCCGCAGCAGCGGAATTCCCCAGGTGGCCAGACGGTCCAGCGGGGCGACGGCACGGGCCGTCACCACATGTACCGGAGGCAGCTTGCCCATGACCTCCTCGGCACGGCCGCGCACCACGGTCACATGGTCCAGGCCGAGCAGCTCGACGACCTCGGTCAGGAAGTTGGTGCGCCGCAGCAACGGCTCCAACAGGGTGATGTTGAGATCGTTCCGCACCAGCGCCAGCGGGATGCCCGGCAGACCGGCGCCGGAGCCCACATCGCACACCGTCACCCCCTCGGGGACGGCCTCCGAAAGCACCGCGCAGTTCAGCAGGTGCCGTTCCCACAGGCGGGGCACTTCCCGTGGGCCGATCAGACCACGCTGCACGCCTGCCTCGGCGAGCAGCTCCGCGTAGCGGACCGCATCGGCGAAGCGCTCGCCGAACACTTCCCGCGCCTGTTCGGGCGCCGGGGGGAGCTCCGCAGCCTCCGTCACGGGGACCGTCCTTCCGTACAGCGCCGGCGCTTCGCGCACCGACCACCAGAACTACAGGCTGACAAAGATCGGCCCCGTCTGCGGACAGACGGGGCCGGTGAAGCAGGGGGCCTGTCAGGCGGGCAGTACGACGACGAACCGCTGCGGCTCCTCGCCTTCCGACTCGCTGCGCAGTCCGGCGGACTTGACCGCGTCGTGCACGACCTTGCGCTCGAACGGGGTCATCGGCTTGAGCTTCACGGGCTCACCGGTGTTCTTCACGTCGGCGGCGGCCTTGGCGCCCAGCTCGGAGAGCTCGGCGCGCTTCTTGGCCCGGTAGCCGGCGATGTCGAGCATCAGCCGACTGCGGTCACCGGTCTCCCGGTGCACGGCCAGGCGGGTCAGCTCCTGGAGCGCCTCCAGCACCTCGCCGTCACGGCCGACCAGCTTCTGCAGGTCACGGCCGCCCGCGTCGCTGATGATCGACACAGAGGCGCGGTCGGCCTCGACGTCCATGTCGATGTCGCCGTCGAGGTCGGCGATGTCCAGCAGACCTTCGAGGTAGTCCGCCGCGATCTCACCCTCCTGCTCCAGGCGGGTGAGGGTGTCTGCACCCTCGGCAGCGGCGGAGGTGGTGCCTTCCGTCACGGGATGGGCTCCTTCTTACTTCTTGGACGGGGACTTGGGGCGCTGCGGACCGCCCTTGCGCTGACCGGACTGGGCCCTGCTCCGGCCGTTGGATCCGGCCTTCGGAGTCTGCGCGGTGGCAGGCTTTGCCCCTTGCGGCTCGTCGGACTTCTCCAGCGAGGTCGTCTTCTCCGCGGCGTCCGACTTCTCCGGCACCTCCGATGTGGAGTCGCCTGCCGCCTTCGGGGCGCCCGACTGACGCTGGGCCTTGGTCTGGCGCTTGGGCTGCTGGCGCTTGGCGGCGCCGGTGGTCGTGACGCCGTCCTCGGTCACCACGTCGGCCTGAGCCTCGCCCTTCACCACGTTGCCGTCGGCCTGGGCCACGAGGCCCGCCTTGGTCAGCGCGTTGATGAACTTGCGCTCGAACTCGTTACGGTCACGGCCCTTGGCGACGATCGCCTTGATGATCGTCTTCTCGCTGCGCCGACGGGCCTTGCCGTGGTTCGTGACGTGGTGGGTGAGGCGCTCCAGGTAGGCGGCCTGGGCCTTGGAACCCGGGGTGGGGTTGTTGCGGATGACGTACATCTGCTGGCCCATGGTCCACACGTTGGTGGTCAGCCAGTAGACGAGGACACCGACCGGGAAGTTGATGCCGAAGACGGCGAACATGACCGGGAAGACGTACATCAGCATCTTCTGCTGCTGCATGAACGGCGTCTTGACCGTGGTGTCGACGTTCTTCGTCATCAGCTGGCGCTGCGTGTAGAACTGCGACGCCGACATCAGGACGATCATGACGGCGGTGACGACCCGGACGTCGGTGAGGGAGGCGCCGAGCGCCTCCACCTTCGCGGAACCGTCCGTGAACTTCGCGGCGAGCGGGGCACCGAAGATGTGGGCCTTACGAGCGCTGGCGAGCAGCGACTCGTTGATGACGCCGATCGTGGTGCCCGTCGCGATGCCGTTGAGCACGTGGTACAGGGCGAAGAAGAACGGGGACTGCGCCAGGATGGGAAGGCACGAGGAGAGCGGGTTGGTACCCGACTCCTTGTACAGCTTCATCATCTCTTCGGACTGGCGCTGCTTGTCGTTCTTGTAGCGCTCCTGGATCTTCTTCATCTCGGGCTGGAGCGTCTGCATGGCCCGGGTCGCCTTGATCTGCTTCACGAAGAGCGGGATCAGGCAGATGCGGATCAGGATCACCAGGGAGACGATGGACAAGCCCCAGGCCCAGCCCGTATCGGGACCGAAGATCTTCCCGTACACAGAGTGGAACTGGACGATGACCCATGAAACGGGTGTCGTGATGAAGCTGAAGAGGCTGGCAATCGTGTCCACTAATCATGCTCCTTGGGCATGGGACGAGGTCTCTGCGGCCGGGCTCGAAGGAAGCTCGGTGGGAGGCTTCCCCTCGGTGGCCGAGGCGGCGGAGGGCCCGCCCCTGCGTGCACGCCAGGCGTCACGCAGCATTTCGTGCCACCGCGGGCGCTTGCGCGGCGGGACATGGTCCACACCGCCGAGCGACCACGGGTTGCACCGCAGGATGCGCCAGGCGGTGAGTGCTGTTCCCTTGATCGCACCGTGCCGGTCGATGGCCGTGTAGCCGTAGTGGGAACACGACGGGTAGTACTTGCACACCGGCCCGAGCAGTGGACTGATCGTCCACTGATACAGCTTGATCAGAGCCAGCAGCGGGTACTTCATCGCGCGCCCCCTCCCAGCAGCCGTTCGATGGCGGCATCCAGGTCTTGGGCCAGCTGTGCATGGCCGGCGTCACCCGCTCCGGGCAGCGCTCGTACGACTACCAGGCTACCGGGGGGGAACAGGGCGACTCGGTCACGCATCAGATGGCGAAGTCTGCGCTTCACTGTGTTGCGCACGACCGCGCCACCCACGGCCTTGCTCACGACGAAACCCGCACGCGTCGGGGGAGCGCTCTCCCCAGGCGCGTGCGGGTCCGTTGCACCGCTACGAAAGTGGACGACGAGAGACGGGCGACCGGCCCGGCGCCCCCGTCGTACCGCGGTCGCGAAGTCCTCGCGCCGCCTCAGCCGATGCTCGGTAGGCAGCACGACGTCATGACCTGATCGGGATCAGGCGGACAGGCTGGCGCGACCCTTTGCACGACGGTTCGCAAGAATCGCGCGGCCGGCACGGGTGCGCATCCGCAGGCGGAAGCCGTGGGTCTTCGCGCGACGACGGTTGTTCGGCTGGAAGGTGCGCTTGCTCACTCGGGGGCTCCAGAAATCAAATCGGGGTTGGCGGGTGCCGACCTGGCTGTCACCGTGCGCCCACGAGTAGCTCGCATCACGCCCGAGTGCACCGCTTCCCGATCACCTTCAGCGATCTGTGCCCATCGGAGGCAGGCGGCAGCAGCCATCGACAACTCGACCTGGTTACGGTACGCGGGGCTACGCCATTCGGTCAAACCAGCAGTGACGGAGGGACACTATCCACAGGCTGGGGACAACAACTTGAACCGCAGCCGCCACGCTGACTACCGTGGCTGAACTCCGATTCGTTCCTTTATCCCCGCCCGACCTGATTTTCATCCCGACCCGTCCTCGAACCACACGTTCGTGGGACCTGTGAGAGAGCGTGCCCTGTGGCTGACGTACCTGCCGATCTTGCCGCAGTGTGGCCACGAGTACTGGAGCAGCTCCTCGGTGAGGGCCGCGGTCAGGGTGTGGAGACGAAGGACGAGCACTGGATCCGGCGCTGCCAGCCGCTCGCGCTGGTCGCGGACACCGCCCTGCTCGCCGTGCCGAACGAATTCGCGAAGAACGTACTGGAGGGCCGGCTCGCGCCGATCGTCAGCGAGAGCCTGAGCCGTGAGTGCGGGCGCCCGATCCGGATCGCGATCACCGTGGACGACTCCGCGGGAGACCCCCCGGCCCCGCCGGCGCCCCCCGTGCAGACGCAGCGCTACGAGGAGCCCGAACCCGGCCCGTCGCCGCAGTACGACGGGGCCTACGGCCGGCATCGCGCCGAGCGCCGACCGGACCGCCCCGAGCAGCTCCCCGACCAGGGCGGCCGCGAACAGCTCCCGCCCCCGCGCGCCGACCAGCTGCCCACCGCCCGCCCGGCCTACCCCTCCGAGTACCAGCGCCCCGAACCCGGCGCCTGGCCGCGCCCGGGCCAGGACGAGTACAGCTGGCAGCAGCCGCGGCTCGGCTTCCCCGAGCGCGACCCCTACGCCTCACCGGCCCAGGACGCCTACCGGTCCGACGGCTACGGGGACTCCTCCTACTCCCAGGAATACCGCCCGCAGCAGCCGATGGACCGCCCGTCGTACGAGCAGCAGCGCGCCGAGTACGAACCGCCGCGCCCCGAGTACGACCGCCCGGGCCACGACCGGTCCGACTACGAGCGCCCCGAGTACGACCGGTCCGACTACGAGCGCGGCGACTACGACCAGCGGGACCCCGGGCGCCGTGAGCCGGCCGGCCCCTCGGGCGGGCCGGGCCAGGGCCACCGGGGCGGTACGGGTCGCCCGGACCTGCCCGCCGGGGGCGCACCCGGCCCGCTCGGCGCCAAGCCCGCGCCGGCGACGGGTCCCGGCGAGCCGACCGCCCGCCTGAACCCCAAGTACCTCTTCGACACGTTCGTCATCGGCGCCTCCAACCGCTTCGCGCACGCGGCCGCGGTCGCCGTCGCCGAGGCACCCGCGAAGGCGTACAACCCGCTCTTCATCTACGGGGAGTCCGGGCTCGGCAAGACACACCTGCTGCACGCGATCGGGCACTACGCGCGGAGCCTCTACCCCGGCACCCGCGTGCGGTACGTGAGCTCGGAGGAGTTCACCAACGAGTTCATCAACTCCATCCGCGACGGCAAGGGCGACAGCTTCCGCAAGCGCTACCGCGAGATGGACATCCTGCTCGTCGACGACATCCAGTTCCTCGCGGACAAGGAGTCGACGCAGGAGGAGTTCTTCCACACCTTCAACACGCTCCACAACGCGAACAAGCAGATCGTGCTGTCCAGCGACCGGCCGCCGAAGCAGCTGGTCACGCTGGAGGACCGGCTGCGAAACCGTTTCGAGTGGGGCCTGATCACCGACGTCCAGCCGCCGGAACTGGAGACGCGTATCGCGATCCTCCGCAAGAAGGCGGTACAGGAGCAGCTGAACGCGCCGCCGGAGGTGCTGGAGTTCATCGCCTCCCGCATCTCGCGCAACATCCGTGAGCTGGAGGGTGCGCTGATCCGGGTGACGGCGTTCGCGTCGCTCAACCGGCAGCCGGTCGATCTCGGGCTGACGGAGATCGTCCTCAAGGACCTGATCCCGGGCGGCCAGGACACGACGCCCGAGATCACCGCGACGGCCATCATGGCGTCGACCGCCGACTACTTCGGCCTCACCGTCGAGGACCTGTGCGGCAGCTCACGCGGGCGGCAGCTGGTCACGGCGCGGCAGATCGCCATGTACCTGTGCCGGGAGCTGACCGACCTGTCGCTGCCGAAGATCGGGGCGCAGTTCGGGAACCGGGACCACACGACCGTGATGCACGCCGACCGGAAGATCCGGGCGCTGATGGCGGAGCGGCGGTCGATCTACAACCAGGTGACGGAGCTGACGAACCGCATCAAGAACGGGTAGCGGTGTAGCCGACGGCTCCACGGCGTTCAGGGCGCCCTTGGGAGAGATCCCAGGGGCGCCTTTTGGCGTCGTGGGGTGGTTCGGAGGGGGTCCGGTGCCGGTCGGTGGGGCTGGTCGCGCCCGCGCGGCGGAGCCGCATATCGACACGGCCTCGCGCCCCGAGGGGGCGCTCAACCGAGGTCCGCTGTTCGATTAACGGCCTGGTTACGGGCGTCCTCCACAGATTTGCCGACTTTCTTGCGTCCACACCCTGGGGACTGTGAAGTTGTCCCGAACGTCGTCCACAGGCTGGGGGTCGAAAGGACATCACGGCAGCTCAGGCGCCTGTGGAATCGTGGACGACGGATCTCCACAGACTGTGGACGACGAGATGATCCACAGGCTGTGCATGAAGTTGTCCACCGTCGCCCCACAGGCTGAGGGGCGGTTGTCCCCAGCATTGCCTACCTTCTCCACATGGCTGTCCACTGTTCGGCAACGCGACGCGCCCGCTCACCGAGTCGAGTGAAAGGCGTCACATGAAGGTGCCGGGTTGGCCTGTGGGAAAGGTGGGTAAAGCTGGGGACGGCGTTGGGGAGAAGTCACCTCAGGCTGTGCACGGTGTGTGCAGAACTTTCTGTTCTCCACAGAGACACCGAGTTGTCCACCGGCTCCACCCACAGGGGCAGTGGACAAAATCTCGGCCCTGAGCTGGGCAAACGAGGTTATCCACGGTATCCACAGC
>NZ_JBEYFC010000053.1:0-29467 GCF_040634175.1 Streptomyces sp. NPDC007162 | reverse complement strand
GGCTGGATGCGCCGCCGCACGCTTGGCGATCCCGCGATCTCCACGGACACGTGGTTGTCCGCGATGTCGTCCTGCGACGTGGGACCGGTGTGCGTGGAGTACGCGTGGCGGCCGTACAACGGGTCGACCTCCGCCGCCGACTCGCCCTCGTGTGGCCGGACGTGGTCACTGCCGTGGTTATGCAAACGCACGATGCCGTCGGATCCGGTCGACTGCACGAGCAGCCCTGGCGCGGGCAGCGCGAGCACCCGGTCGGGACCCTCGCTCGGCGCCGGCTCCTCGGTCACCGTCCACAACGGGTGCTCGTCCGGCGCGAGCAGCGCGACGAAGGCCTTCGACGCCCAGTACGGGGAGCCGGGGCCGGAGTAGGGCTGCACCGATGCGGCGTGCGGGCCATGCCATCCCAGGCTGAGGAGCCCGTCGTCCGTCACGCTGCCCCGGTCGAGGAAGTAGCGCAGGCTTCCGCTGATCAGGCGGCGGGACGTGCCCGGGGTCAAGGGTGTGTAGCCCGTGACGGCTCCCATACCGACCGCGGCCGACGCCGCGAACCGGTAGGTCAACGACCGCCCGAAGTGAATCGGTGCCCCGTCGGCGCCGAAGAGGAGCGAGAACCCCTGCAGATGCTCGCGCAGCCGCTGCCCGAACCGTTCCAGCAGCTCCGCGTCGCGTGAACGATGGGCGTCGAGCAGCGGATACAGGTGGAACGCCCATCCGTTGTAGTGGTCGAAGGCCCGACCGTCGCCGTCCGAATACCAGCCGTCTCCCCGGTACCAGGTCTCCAACAGGTCGAGCGCACGCTCCCTTGCACGCGCTGTCACCGCGTCGCCCCGACCGACCGACTCCAGGAACGATGCCACCGTGAAGGGGAAGAGGTACCAGTTGTTCGGCGCGGGTGTGCGGACGAGTGCGTCGCGCATCCACTTCTCGGCCCGGTCCTGTACGTCTCCGTCGAGCCGGTCCCACAGCCATGGCCGGGTCAGGGACAGTCCGAGCGCGACCGACGCCGACTCGACCATCGGCTGGCCGCCCCTGACATGGTGGTCGCCGATCAGCGGCCAAGACTCGGTGTCGTCCCAGCCGGGGGTGCGGGTACCCGACGCGAGGCCCGCCGCGTACCGCTCCAACCAGCCGTGCGGATCCTTTCCGTCAGCGCCCGCGACCCTGAACGAGGCCGCCAGGAAGGTACGCGCATAACCCTCCAGAGCGTCCGATCTCCGGCCGGCCCTGGAGGGTTGGCCCGGCAGAGCGATCAGGGCGCTGCCCGGGGTCGCCCACTTCCATGCGGCGCCGAGCAGCCCATCGGCCACGGCTTCCCAATGTGCGCGGGTGAATCCCGTGTACGGGCTCAACTCACGGTTCTCGCGTGGTAGTTCGAACGGGACGGTCATGCCAGGAATACCAGCCTTTCGCGTCGTACGGGATGAGAGAATCCGTCGCCGGCGGCCCAGCGGGCCACCTCCTCGACGGCTGTGCCGGCGAGCCGCTCCCACTCGTTGCCCTCGGAGCCGGCGAGATGTGGAGTGAGCAGGACGTTCGGGCAGTCCCACAGTGCGTGGCCGGGTGGCAGGACCTCGGGGTCCGTCACGTCGAGTACCGCGCGGATACGGCCTGCCCGTACCACGTCGGTGAGGGCGTCCTGGTCGATCACCGCTCCGCGCGAAGTGTTGATGAGGACAGTCCCGGGCTTCATCGCGTCCAGCAGCTCACGGCTTACGAGCCCGTGGGTGGCGGGAAGCAGGGGGGCGTGAACACTCAGGAGGTCGCTGCGGCCGAAGAGTTCGGGCAGCCCCACCAGTTCAACGCCCAGCTCGTCGGCATCGGCCTGGGTGACGTACGGGTCGTACAGCAGGACATCGTGGTCGAACGGCCGCAGCAGCTCGATGACCCGTCGGCCGATCATGGAGGCCGAGAGGATCCCCACCGTGCTGCGGTAGTTGCCCACCTCGTGCGGGACGCTCAGCCAGTCGCCATGCTCCCGGGTACGCCGGTACTCGCGGGCCCGCTCCAGCACACGCTTCCCGTACAGCAGGATCATGCCGAGCGTGTACTCGGCGACCGGCAGTGCGTTGGCGGCGGCCGCCGACGACACCTCGATGCCCCGGTTCCAGCAGGCGTCGGTGATGTGCCGCCGAACCGAACCGGCCGCGTGCACCACGGCCTTGAGTCGCGGTGCGCTCGCGAGGACGTCCTCGTCAAGCGGAGGGCACCCCCAGCTGGTGACCAGCACCTCCACATCGGCGAGGACCTCCTTTGCCCGGTCGCTGGTCAGGTCGTCGAGGACCGGCAGTGGCGCCAGATCACACACCTTGCCGAGGGCGGCCAGTGACCGCTGCCGGAAGACGGCTGCCGCTGCCGCGGCTGCCATGGCCAACGCCGTTCTGGGTTTGCTCACTTGGCTGCTCCTGCTGTCAGGTCTCCACGACGTGGCGACGGCTGGCCCTGAAACGCCCAGGCCCCGCCGCCACCTGTTCACCGTCGGGGAAGAGGATGGTCGCGGTGGAGGCGGGCGGGACCTCGACGCTGATGTGCAGGACGTCCCCCTCCGTGATCCAGTCGACGGCGATGGTGCCGCGTGGGCTGCTGAAGGTGCCGCGGGCCCAACGTGTCGAGGGGTGGGGTTTCGGGGCGACGACGAAGGACTCCCAGGCCACGGAGGATTCCGCCTGGCGCAGGCCCAGGGTGTGGGTGTACAGGAAGCGGGTCACAGCGCCCTTGCTGTAGTGGTTCAGTGATGCGTGCGCGTCGCCCTGCGCGTCGACGCCGTCCCACTCCTCCCAGATCGTGGTCGCACCGCGGTCCAGCATGCCCAGCCATGACGGATAGGTACGCTGGAGCAGCAGGCGGTAGGCGAGGTCGGAGTAGCCGGTGTCCGCCAGGACGGGCAGCAGATCAGCGGTGGCGAGGAAGCCGGTGGACAGGTGGTCCCCGGCCGCGCGGACGAGTTCGGCCAGCCGTGCCACCGCCGCGTCCCGCAGCTTCTCGGGGACCAGGCCGAAAGCGATCGCACGGACGTAGCTCGCCTGGGTGTCGACGGTGGTGTGACCGTTGTCGTCGAGGAACTCCGCACGCCAGGAGTCCCTGATGCGTTCCGCGAGGCGTGCGTACCGGGTGGCCTCGCCCTCGCGGCCGAGGACCGCGGCGACCGCGGCAAGGGTGGTTGTGGAGCGGTAGAGAAAGGCGGTGCCCACCTCGCCCTTGTCGGTCTTCATCCAGGCCTCGGGATCACCCGGGGTGTCCTGCTCGGTTTCGACGGGTGAGCCGTCCTGCGCGCGGGGCTTGGGCTCGGCCCACTCGCCCCAGTGGAAGGAGCCGTCCCAGATGAACTCCTCGTGCGGCAGGGGCTCGGCCGATCGGGCCACCCGGGAGGGATGGCGGGCGGTGCGGGCGGTGGTCAGTGCCCACTCGACCCAGCGGACCATCGCGTCCCAGTTCTCGGCGAGGACCTGGCGGTCGCCGTACGTCTCGTACAGCAGCCACGGCACCAGGACGACGGCGTCGCCCCATCCGGCGGAGCCCGTCATCGCGTCGAGCCGCTGGTCGGTGTGGAGCTTGACGCGCCGTCCGTCGGGAGAGAAGTTGGCGATACGTCCGTCGTCGAGCTGGTCGTCGCGGACCGAACGCAGCCACTTGCGGCTGAATCCGTGGATGTCGTAGAGGTGGGCGGCGGTGGGTGCGAAGACCTGGTAGTCGCCGGTCCAGCCGATACGTTCGCGGGTCGGGCAGTCGGTGGGCACGTCGACGGCGTTGCCCCGGAAGCTCCAACGGACCACCTCATATAGGCGGTTGAGGTCGTCGTTGCCGCAGGCGAAGGTACCGGTGGGCCGCAGGTCGGTGTGGACGACCCGCATGGTCAGGCTCGCCGCGTCCAGCGGGACGTCGCCACGCTCCAGGCGGGCGTACCGGAAGCCGTGCACTGTGTGGCGGGGCTCGAAGACCTCGCCGACGGCACCGGAGGAGACGACCTCGTCGTGTTGCACAAAGACCGTCACCGGGTCGCCGGGGCGCTGGCAGTCGAGGTGCGTGGTGGTCAGGTCGCCGGTCGAGGGGTGGACGTGTTCTCCGTAGTCGATCACGGTGCGGGTGCCGGCGGGGCCGAGATCGGTGAGAGTGATCCAACCGGAGGCGTTCTGGCCGAAGTCGGCGATCCAGGCGCCGTGCGGCAGCCGGGTGAGCGACTCGACGGGACGGTCTTCGATCCGGCGCACGGGCGGGGCCGGGGACCAGTCGATGGGGGGTGCGGTGACGGCGTCGACGAGGACGGGCTGCTGTTGCTCGCCGGCCGGTGCGAGGTAGTCGGTGATCTGGCCGTCCATCAGGTCGGCCCGGACGATGGGACTCGGGGCGGATGTCCAGCGCGTGTCGGTGCGGACGACCTGTCGCGTCCCGTCGGTGAGTTCGAGGTGCAACTCCAGTCGGGCGGCCAGGAGTTCGCCCCAGCCGGCCGGTTTACGGAAGGCGCCGACCTGGCCGCGGTACCATCCGTCGGACAGCACGATCTCGATGGTGTTGGCGCCGGGGCGCACGGCGGAGGTGACGTCGGCGGCCTGGGCGTACAGGGTGCGGTCGTACGACGTCGAGCCGGGCGCGAGTTCCACGGTGCCCGCCCGCTCCCCGTTGAGATACGCCTCGTACACGCCGAGAGCCGTGGAGTAGAGGCGGGCGCGGACCACCTCGGTCGTGGTGAAGGCGCCGCGCAGCACGTGCGCGGGGCGGGTGCCGGGCGGGCGGTGGGTGTCCTGGAGGTCCTGGGCGGGGGTGATCCAGGCTGCGGTCCAGTCCTCGTCGAAGAGGCCGGCCTCGAAGGCGTGCCAGGCGCTCCATGCGGAATCATCCGCGGCGGCGCCGAGGCGCACGCGCCAGCGCACTCGCTCGCCGCTGCGCAACGAGCGTGCGGGCCAGTCGACGAACAGGTGGCCGGTGGTCAGGGCGCTTTGCAGGGGATGCCCGTCGATGTGGATCTGCAGTTCGTACTCTTCGTCCGCCGCCCCGGCGCTCCGGGGCGGTTTCCAGGAGAGGCGGGGGCGGCTGCCGGACACCGGAAACCGGTCGCCGCCACTGTCTATCGCCAACTCGTACGGTATTGCTGGGGGGTTGAGCGTCATCCGGTCTGCTTCCTCCGGTGTCCGGAACTGGATCCGCTGAGGTCCGCCTGGGTCAGTGGCCGTTGGCCGGCTGCGTGTAGGTGGTTCCGTCGATGGTCGTGGTGAGTGTGCCGACGGCCTGGAAGTTGTTCCTGAGCGTCACGGACGGGCCGAGGGTGAAGCCGTCGGGGCCGGTGCGCTTGGTGCCGGTGTGCCGACCGGACAGCGTCAGGTCGTCGGTCCAGGTGAGGCAGGCGAACTCCGAGGCGGTACCCGGCGTGCAGCCGAGCGTCGTGTTGGCGTCCCGCTCGACCTCCTCCGTGCCGTTGATGATGTTCGTGCCGTCGTCGCTGTAGTTCGTGTAGGAGACGGCGACGCTGAGGGGCATGGTGCCGGCACTGTTGTTGGTGATCTGTACGGTCGCCGAGCCCCGGACCTTGCCGCGCATGGTGTACGTGCCCGCCGGGATCAGCTTCGCCGCGGGCGGAGGCGTGGTCGGGTCGTAGGGCACGCCCCAGGTTTTGTCGGAGACCGGCGCGGGAGTCACGGGCGCCGTGGGCTTGAAGTCCGGGAAGCGCGCGATCATCAACCGGCTGTTGCGGCCGCCGGGTTCGGTGGAGTCGGCGCAGCGGTGCGGCGTCGGGTTGGCGCCGCAGGCGAGGTTCTCCTTGTAGACGACGGCCGTGCTGTCGGCGAGCCACGTCGGGTCGGCGGCCGCGTTCCAGTTCCGGTCGGATCCGGCGTTGATCTGGAAGCCGTTGCCGGTCTTCGGGTCGACGAGCCAGGGCGAGAAGTTGCGGCGGTTGCCCTCGTTGCGGATCCCGGAGACGAACGCGGCGGTGCCGCCGTGCGCGGTGAGCGCCGGGATGCCGGGCATCCCGGAGATGAAGTCCAGGCGGCCCGAGCCCCTGACCTCTTCGGCGAGCAGCCACATGCCGTTGGGGGATTCGGCCATCGGGTCGGTGTACTGGGCGTTGCGGGTCACGGGCCGGGAGGCGCCGGTGGCCAGGTCGGTGGCCCAGGCGTCCATGCTGTCCGAGTTGAGGCTCTGGATGCCGAGGATCGCCCGCCCGTCGGCGGTCCAGCCGCGCGGTTCGCCGATCATGCCTGCATAATTGGCGCGCAGCCGGTTGCCCTTCTCGACGACCAACGGCTGATACGCAGGCGAGGGGTTGGAGAGGACGGAGACGGCCGTGAGTTCGTAGCGGCTGTTCGCCTTGTCGTACGTGATCCGGCCGGCGTACGGGATCTCCGAGAGGGCCCTGGCGTCGTAGACGTCCCACATCAGGTGCTTGCCGTCGGGACTCAGCCGCCATTCACGGCCGTTGTTGATGCCGTTGCTGTCAGGCTTGTCGAGCGGCTTGCCGTTCCAGTAGATCGGCGTGATCCGGGTGTTGGCCGCGGTGCAGCGATCGTCGGTCACCGCGTACCGGGAGTCGCCGGTGCCGCATGACAGGATGCCGTTGCCGACCAGGACGCGCCTGCGGTCGGGCAGCTCGTTCGGGGGCGGGTAGGTGAACGCGCTGGTCTCGATGTCGGAGCCGTAGGACACCCCGCACGTGATGCACTTCCACGCCTCGCCGTTGGCGAAGGTGGTGCCGTCGGTGCGGACCACCATGACCTGCCGGCCGGTGTAGATGCTGGCGGGCCCGGAGCTGGGTGCTCCGGCGTAGGTGATGCCCGCGAAGACGTACTTCGCGTTCCTGGCGGGTCCCGGTGTTCCGAGGCCGCCCCAGTCGGCCGAGACGCAGCCGGTGGGATGGGTGCACACGCCGTCCTGCGGGACGGTCGGCGGCGCCGGCAACTCGCTTATGTCGACCCTGGGTTGAGTAGTTCCCGATGTGTCCGCAGCCGTGGACACCTGGGCGCCGGGCAGGGCCGCGGCGAGCGCCAGGACGGCGACGGCGCCACCTCTGACGACGACGGAACGCACACTCCGAAATCTCATGAGCTTGGCAGCTTCCTCACTGGTCGTTGCGTGGCTGGGTAACAGGTTCACTGGGGACGTCTCATCTGAGGCGTTTCACTTGAGCGCGCCCGCCGAGAGCCCGCTGATGATGTGGCGCTGCGCGATCGCGTAGAAGACGACGATCGGTAGGACGGCGATGAGCGAGGCGGCGAGCAGGATCTGTTGTTGCGGGGTGTCCGCGGAGACGAAGTTGGTGAGTCCGCGCTGTACGGGCATGAGCGAGCTGTTGTTGAACAGCACCAGAGCCATGAGGTACTCGTTCCAGGCGTGCATGGCCTGGATGACGGCCACCGCGATCAGTCCGGGCTTGGCGAGGGGGAGGATGATGCGCCAGAAGGTGGTGAACAGGTTGGCGCCGTCGATGGCGGCGGCTTCCTCCAGTTCCTTGGGCTGGCTGGCGAAGAATCCGCGCATGATCAGGATGGAGATCGGCAGCCCGCCCGCGATGAGGACGAGGATGTATCCGATCCGGGTGTTGGCGAGACCGAGTGTGATCAGAAGCTTGTACTGGGCGATGAACGACGCCGGCAGCGGGATGATCATGATGACGAGGATCGCGCCCACGACGGCTCCCCGGCCGGGGAACTCGATGCGGGCCAGGGCGTATCCGGCGAGGCTCGCGATGATCAGGATCCCGAGGACGGCGGCCGAGGTGTAGAGGAGGCTGTTGGGCAGGTAGTGGCTGAACCCGCCCTCGTTCCACGCGGTGGCGAAGTTGCCCCATTCGAAGGGGTGGGGGATCGGGTTCGTGCCCTTGTATATCTGCTTGCCGCTCTGCAGGGATCCGCTGACCACCCACAGCACCGGCACCAGCGCTTCCAGTGCTCCGGCGATCAGCAGGGCGTACAGGGCCATCCGTGGCAGGCGGTTGCGGCGACGCCCCGACGTGGAAGGCGTCGGTTTCGGCCTCGGCGACGTGTCGGACTCCCGTGCCGGGTCGAGAAGCGTGTCCATCGTCAACGTCCCTTCTCCGTCTGGGAGTCGGTGGATCCGCCGAGCCTGCGGGAGACCCACAGCTGGACGCAGGCAAGGGCGACCAGGCACAGCCCGAAGATGACGGACATCGCGGCCGCGCGGCCGTACTCGTTGTATTGGAAGGCCTGTTCGTAGATGTGCAGGGTGGGGACCTCGGTGTGTCCGGCGGGGCCACCGTTCGTCAGCACCTGGACCGTGCCGAAGATCTGCAGGCCGGCCAGCAGGGTCAGCACGCTGACAATGCCGGTGATGTGCGACATGCCGGGCCAGGTGACGTACCGGAACTGGGCCCAGCCGCGCGCTCCGTCCAGCGAAGAGGCCTCGTACAACTCATTGGGCACGTCCTGCCGGCCGGCCAGGAAGAGGATGAAGCCGAACCCCCAGTGGTACCAGACGAACACGGCGGCCACCGCGATCACGGCCGTCGTGGGATCCCCCAGCCAGTTGTGCTGAAGACCGCCGAGGCCGACCGCCTTGAGCATCTGGTTGACGATCCCGATGTTCGGGTCGAAGAACCACGAGAACATCACGCCCACCACGACCGTGGAGAACACGCCGGGCAGGTAGTAGACGGTGCGGAAGAACGCGGACCCGCGGCGGGCGCGGTGCACGGCCAGCGCCATCACCATCGACACGGCGTTGGCGACGACCAGGCCGACCACGCCGTAGAGGACGGCGTTCTTCATCGAGCCCCAGAACTGGGTGTCGTGCAGCACGTAGCGGTAGTTGTCGAACCCGACGTACGGCGAGCTGAGGCTCACCCCGTCCCAGGACTGGAAGCTCAGCTGAATGCCCTGGACGAACGGGACGACCGTGAACAGGCCGATCATGACCAGCGCCGGTGCCAGGAAGAGCCAGGCCGCCAGCATGCGGCTGTGGCGCCGCACTACGCGCTCTTCTGCGCCGCGTCGAGGTCCCCGAGGACCTGGTCGACCGAGCGTTCCTTGATGACGAGGGCCTGGATGCCCTTCTTCAGCTCGGTGTTGACCTGTTCCAGGATCTGGTTCTGGACGAGCTGGATGTCGGAGATCTTCGCGGCGATGCCGGCCAGCTGCGGCGGGATGGTCTTCAGCGACACGGCGCGCGCGGAGGGGATCAGCGGGACGCCCTCGGCGAAGACCTTCTGCTGGTCCGGCGCGGTCAGCCACTGCAGGAACTTCAGCGCGTTGGCCGCGTTCTTGCTGCGCGGGTTGACTGCGGCGCCCTTGCCGGCGCCGCCGACCATGCGGGGGGCCTGGGTGGCGTCGTCGGCCTTGGGCAGCGGGAAGGAGCGGTAGTCCGTGAAGTCCGGGGCGGTCGCGCGGCCCACACCCACGGCCGCGGTGCCGTCGAAGATGGCCGCGACGCCCTGGGTGTTGAAGAAGGCCTGCTCCACATTGGGGTTGTCGCCGGTGCCGCTCGGAATCGATCCGTTGTAGATCACGCCGGCGTCCCGCAGGTCGACCACGAGCTGCAGGGTCTTGCGCCAGGCCTCGCTCTTCCAGCTGTTCTTGCCGAGGAAGGTGGCGTTGAGCTCCTCGTCGGACATGTAGTTGGACCCGTAGGACTGGATCAGCTGGTTGGTCTGGCTCGCGGCGAACCAGAAGGGGCCCTTGCCCATCTTCTTGATCTTGCGCAGCTGGTCGATGAACTCGCTCATGGAGGCGGGTGCCTGGTCCGGATTCAGCCCGGCGCGCTTGTACATCGCGGCGTTGACGAAGACGCCCAGGGCCGGGGTGTCCCAGTGGGCGCTGTAGATGCCCGGCTTCACATGCTGCGGATTGTCCGCCCCGAACGTCGTCACCTTGAGCGTGGCGGGCCGGAAGGTCTCCCCCCAGCCGCCCTTCAACTGGTCGGTCAGGTCCATGGCCCAGCCCGCCTTGTAGTACGGCGCCATGGAGTGGCCGTCGACCGCCGAGTACATGTCCGGCATGTTGCGGGACTGCGAGCTCGACTGGAGCTTGGTCAGGAAGTCGGAGGGGCCGACGTCGTCGATCCTGATCTTCACGCCGGTCTGCTGCGTGTACTGCTGGGCGAGCTTCTTCAGCGTCGCGGCCTGCCCCCGCGACTGATTCATGAACACGATCTCCTTGCCCCCGCCGCCACCGCCCGAGCCGCCAGAACCGCAGGCCGCCAGGGACGTGGTGGCGAGGCCGGTGCCGACGGCTCCCAGGAGGAAGCCGCGTCGGGAGAGTCCCGTGCTGCTGGCGGTCGGACCTGACGAACCCGCCGTGTGGAATCGCGTCATCTGGGGTCTGCCCCTCTGGGTCTGTGGCGAGGACGTGGCGCGAGGAGCCACCGGCCGCAAAAGGCCGAAAGTTTTGGCTCTGAGCGCTCGAAATTTGTTTCCGTCAATCACGCTGGCGATGAACGCTAGGTAAGCCACTCGGGACCGTCAACCCCTACCGCATGGTTAATTTCACTGCATGGCAGGGGTATTGATATGTCGCTGCTCCGAAAAAAGTTTCGGTGTTACGGTACTGCTGCACAGCGCGGGCCACTGACCCGTCACCCTGCCCCGGGAGAGCTATGGCATCCGATCCCCAACGCGTCACCCTTGCGAAGGTCGCCGAGTCTGCCGGTGTGTCGGTGGCCACCGTCTCCAAGGTCATCAACGGTCGTCCCGACGTGGCCCAGCAGACCCGCGACAAGGTGCTGGAGCTGCTGCGCCGCTACAACTACGGCGGAAACCGCGACGATCTGCGCGCGTACCCCACCGTGGAGCTGTTCTTCGGCTTCGAGCGGCTCAGCATCTATCACACCGAGGTCATCCAGAGCGTGGCGGACGCCGGGGCCCGCGAGGGCGTCGCCGTGGTGGTCAGCAGGCGCGGTGACCACGATCCGGCGGCCGATCCCGCCGTCTGGGCCAGCGGCCTGGCCGCCGCCGGTAGGCGCGCGGTCATCGCGGTCACGGCGAACCCCTTGTCGCATCCCCTTCTGGAAGCCCTGAACCGGGTCAGGCTTCCGGTGGTGCTGCTGGACCCCGAGTCACTGCCCGACAGCTCGATCGTGAGCGTCGGCGCGACCAACTTCGCCGGCGGCCACGCCGCCGCCACGCATCTGCTCTCCCTGGGCCACCGCCGGATCGCCTACCTCGGCGGCACCGAGCACGCCTGGTCCAACCAGGCCCGGCTGCACGGCTTCCGCAGTGCCATGGAGGCACACGGCGCTCCAGTCATGGACGAACTCGTCCGCCACGCGGGCACGTTCCACGCCGCGGAGGGCATCGAGCACGGGGGGCGGCTCCTCGCCCTGAACTCGCCGCCGACCGCGGTGTTCGCCTCCTCCGACGAACTGGCCGCCGGGGTCATCGAGGCCGCCCGAAGACGCGGCCTGCGCGTACCCGAGGACCTCAGTGTCGTCGGCTTCGACAACACTCCGCTGGCCCGGATGACCTCCCCGCCGCTGACCACGATCCACGGCCCTGTCCGCGAGATGGGGGCCGTCGCCCTGCGCACCGCCCTTCAGCTGGCCTCCGGGGAGAAGATCGACTCCTACCACGTCGAACTGGCCACGCAGTTGGTCGTACGAGAATCCACCCGACCCCCGGTCGACTGATTCGCGGCACCCGCCGCTCAGGGTGCGTGTGGCTCGTTGCCGGGCCGCTCAGAGGGCGGTGCCCGCTCCCCCGCCCCGCCGCTCACCGAAAGCGCTCCACCGACCAGAAGGGAAGCCATGTCCCATCTGCCTCAGCGGGTCCTGTTCGGCGCCGCGTACTACCACGAGTACCGGCCCCCCTACGGCCCCGACAGGGCCGAGGAGCAGCTCAAGAACGACCTCGACCTGATGGCCGAGGCGCACTTCACCGTCATCCGGGTCGGCGAGTCGGTCTGGTCGACCTGGGAGCCGGAGAACGATGTCTTCGACCTCGACTGGCTTCAGCCGGTCCTGGACGGCGCCCACGAACGCGGCATGTCCGTCATCCTGGGCACGCCGACCTACGCGGTTCCGCCGTGGTTGGCGCGCCAGTACCCGGAGATCGCGGGCGAGCGGCGCACCGGCGAGCGCATCGGCTGGGGCGCCCGCCAGGAGGCCGACTACACCCACCCCGCGTTCCGCTTCCACGCCGAGCGGGTCATCCGCCGTATCCTCGCCCGCCATGCCCGGCATCCGGCGGTCATCGGCTTCCAGGTCGACAACGAGCCCGGTCTGGAGCTCTTCCACAACCACGGCGTCTTCCAGCGCTTCACCGACCACCTCCGCCACAAGTACGGCGACGTGGAGACCCTGAACCGCGAGTGGGGCCTGGTCTACTGGTCGCACCGCCTGACCACCTGGGCCGACCTGTGGCGGCCGGACGGCAACACCCAGCCGCAGTACGACGTGGCCTGGCGGGAGTTCCAGGCCCGGCAGACCACCGAGTTCGTCGCCTGGCAGGCCGGGATCGTCCGTGAGTTCGCGAGCCCTGCACAGTTCGTCACCACGTGCGTCTCCTATCCCCGCCCGGGCGTGGAGGACCACGAGCTCAACGAGGCCCTGGACGTCGCCGCGGGCAACCCCTACTACGGCATGCAGGACGCCCTGCGCCACGACGCCCGTGCCTGGTCCGTCTCCCAGATCGGTGACTGGATGTACGCCTCGCGCCAGGCGCCGTTCCTCGTCACGGAGACCAACGCCGGCACGATCGGGCCGCCCTGGGACAACCGCCCTGCCTATGACGGCCAGTGGCGGCAGGCAGCGTGGGCGCTCGTCGCGCGCGGGGCGCGCATGATCGAGTACTGGCACTGGCACACCCTGCACTTCGGCGCGGAGACCTACGTCGGCGGCATCCTCCCGCACAGCGGCAGACCCGGCCGTCTCTACGACGAACTACTTCGCCTGGGAACCGAGTTGGAGACCGCCGGGCCCCTGGTCGCCGGCCTTGAACCGGATGCGGACCTCACGCTCGTGTACTCCACGCCGAGCAAGTGGCTGATGCAGAAGTACCCGCCGCTGGCCGACCGCGACGGCGGGCCCGACGCGCACGCCTACCACGGGATCTTCGTCCCCTTCTACCGCGGCGCCTTCGAGGCCGGCCGCCAGGTCCGGATCGTGCACGCCCGCCAGCTGCACGACCCCAGCGGCGAACGCCCCGGCCTGAGCCCCGAAGAGGCGGTACAACGCCACCCCGTCCTCGTCGCCCCGGCGTTGTACCTGGCCGCCGACGGCACCCTGGACTGGTTCGCGGCCTACGCGCACGCCGGCGGCCACCTGGTGCTCGGCCCGCGGACCGGCTACGCCGACCACGAGGCCCGCGCCCGCCAGGAACCGGCGCCGGGGCGGCTCGCCGAGGCCGCCGGGGCGAGCTACGAGGAGTTCAGCAACCTGACAGCCGACCTCCCGGTGCGCGCGACACCGGGGAGCCTGCTGCGGCTGCCCAAACAGGCCACGGCCACCCGGTGGGTCGACGGACTCACCGCCCAGGACGCTGAGGTGCTCGCCACCTACGACCATCCGCACTTCGGCCGCTGGGCAGCCGTCACCACCCGCCACCACGGCGCGGGCCGGGTCACCTGCGTCGGCACGGTCCCGGGCCGCGACCTCGCCCAGGTGCTCGCCGGCTGGCTCGCGCCGACCCCGCGCAGCGGCTGGCGGGACCTGCCACCCTCGGTCACGGCCGCCACCGCGACCTCGCCGGACGGGCGCCGCGTCCACGTCGTCCACAACTGGAGCTGGGACCCCGCGACCGTCAGGGCGCCGGTCGCGCTCACCGACGTACTGGACGGCACCGCCGCACCGGCGGGTACTCCCCTGCGCCTGGGCGCCTGGGACGTACGGGTCCTCGTAGCCACCGACGAGGACTCCGCGCAGGCCTGAGAGCCGGCCGCACGGAACCAACCCCACACATCACCGCACACGAAGGGTCGGCCCGCTTTGGCCACGACACTTTCCTCTTCTCCCGCCCACCCTCACAGCACTTCTTCCAGCCCTCTGCTGAGGGTCGCCAGTACCCGGCTCGAGACGTACGACGGCACCCCGGTCCGCCTCCGGGGCGCCGGCCTCGGCGGTTGGCTGAACATGGAGAATTTCATCACCGGCTTCCCGGGCAACGAGGCCGCGATGCGCTCCGCGGTACGCGAGGTGCTCGGCGAGCGCCGCCACGACCTCTTCTTCGACCGGCTGCTGACGGTCTTCTTCGACGAGGCCGACGCCGCACTGCTCGCCTCCAAGGGCCTCAACTGCCTGCGCCTGCCAGTGAACTACCGCCACCTCGAGGACGACGCCCACCCCTTCGCCATCCGCGAGGAGGGCTTCGCCCAGCTCGACCGCGTCGTGGACCTGTGCGCACGACACGGCATCTACACCGTCATCGACCTGCACTCCCTGCCCGGCTACCAGAACCACCAGTGGCACTCCGACAACCCCACACACGTGGCGTTCTTCTGGGACCACCCGCACTTCCAGGACCGGGTGGTGCGTCTATGGGAGTTCATCGCGGACCGCTACAAGGACAACCCCTGGGTGGCCGGCTACAACCCGGTCAACGAACCCGCCGACGACTCCGGACAGGTGCTGCCCGCCTTCTACGACCGCCTCGCGGCAGCCATCCGCTCAGTGGACCCGCACCACATCCTCTTCCTCGACGGCAACCACTACTCCACCGACTTCGGGATATTCGGCGATCCCATCGAGAACGCCGTCTACACCTGCCACGACTACGCACGCGCCGGCTTCGCCCGCAGCGGCGGCTACCCCGGGGACACGGACGGCATCTGGATCGACAAGGAGCAGGTTGAGGAGGCGTTCCTGCGCCGCACCGCCTACATGCGGGAGACCAACACCCCCGTGTGGGTCGGCGAGTTCGGCCCCGTCTACACCGGCGACCCGGCACGCGACGAACAGTGCGCCCAACTCCTCGCCGACCAGTTGGACATCTACCGGCGCCACGAGGTCAGTTGGTCGATCTGGACCTACAAGGACGTCGGTCTGCAAGGACTCGTCCACATCGGGGAGGACAGCGCCTACCAGCGCCACTTCGGCGAGTTCATGGCGAAGAAACACCGGCTGGGCGCGGAGGCCTGGGGTTCCCCGCAGGGCGAGATCCGCGAACTGGCCAAGCCGCTCGAAGACCTCGTCACCAAGGAGTTCCCCGGCTTCTCCCCCCAGCCCTTCGGCGCCCGCCAGTGGCTGGACGTCCTCCTGCGCCACGTTCTGCTGGGCCAGCCCCTGGTCCAGGAGTACGCCGAGCTCTTCCGCGGCCTCGGTGACGAGGACGTCCTCGCCCTGGCCGACTCCTTCGCCCTGGAGCAGTGCGTGCGGCGCGACTGGCTGCTGGACGCGCTCGCCGACGGATGACGGTCTTGCGTCAGTGGCGGCGATGCTTTCCCGGCGAGTTGCACCTCGCCGGGAAAGCCGTACGGCATTGTCCAGCCGCCTCAGCAGGCGTCGGAGGAATTCACGCGACGGTCGTCGGCCACGTACTGGCCGCTGGGGGTGCCGTCGTTGTTGAGTACTTTGCCGATGGCGTTTCGTAGTACGCGCGGTTGCTGCGCACCGTACGCATCACGGGGCGGAGCCCGATCCATCCCACCCGGCGCGGGGGAACCGAGAGTCCGGTGGTCTTGGACCAGCCCGACGACTTCGCGCAGCTGCGCGTGTAGCCGGCGCCGGACCTGGAGTTCCAGGACATCCGTCAGAGGTGTCCACTTGATGCCGAACGAGGCGTTGACGCTGTTGGTCGTGGTGCTGGTCGTGGTCTCGTTCGCCTGGACGTTCTGGCTCAGGGTAGACGCGTAGGAGCAGTTCACCAGGGTGTCGGTGACCCGCGTCTCGACGCCGGTGCGTGCTGCCCACAGGTGAAGGACTGAAGCTTTTCAGGTGGCGCGACGGCCGACTGGCGGGTTCAGTGCTGGTGCCGGGCGTAGTGCTGGCGGAGGAGGTCCTTGCCGTAGTCGCCCCCGTTCGGGGTGCGGACGATCGTGTGCACGTGGAAGGGTTCGGGTTCGTCGTTGCCGAGGAAGATCCCGGGATGGTTGTCGTACTCGACGAGGAGTACGGGGCTGTGGAACCGGTAGTAGAACGGGGCCCCTTCCTCCCAGGTGCCGATCCAGCCGAGGTGGGTGCTGTCGAGGTGGCGCTCCACCTGGGCACGGCGGTGGGCTCGGGGGGCGTCCGGCAGGTTCGCGAGGTAGGGGTCGGCCAGTCTGAGCAGGAGTTCTCGCTGGCCGGGGCCGAGCGCGTCACCGGGCAGTCCAGCCGGGGCCAGTACGATGTTGTCGCGGCCCGCGCCGGTCCTGTGTCGTCCGTCGACCGCTCCCGCGAGTTCGTGCGGCAGGTCGGCGGCGAGCATGGAGCCGTACAGCAGGGCCCGGTCGCGCTGGGCGGTGTCGAGCGAGTCCATGAACTCGCGGGCCAGACGCTGGTGCTCGCCGAAAAGGTTCTCCCCCTCGAACTCCGAGCCGAGGAAGGCCGGTGTCAGGACCACCTGACCGTCGATGAACAGGCAGTGCAGATCGATGTGATGTCCCTGCAGCTGCCATCCCCAGGGGCCCTCGGGGCCCGGTGTCCCGAAGAGGGTGAACCAGTAGCAGTACTCGGTCAGGGTGTCGCGGTAGGCGCCGACGAGTTCGCCCAGCGCGCCGTTGAGCCGCATCGCCTGGCGTGCCTGCGCGTAGCCCGTCGGGCTGAGGGATGCCTCGATCACGGCGAGTGCCGCCTTGCGCTGCCCGTCCTCCAGTTCCTGGAGCAGCAGCCCGTGCTCCGGGAAGGTGAGGAAGGCGTTGCTCCACAGCTGCCACTCGTCGGCGTCGACGGGCAGTGCCGCCCGTGCCCGCTGCTGGGGGTCGAGGCCGGCGTGGTAGTCCCTGGCCGCCCGTGCGGCGTCCGCGCCGCGGGCACCCTCGTCTTTGAGCGGGAACAGTCCCCGTTCCGGCGTGCCGTCGGTGGTGATGCCGACGAACGGCTCCCGTGCGGTTCGTTCCACGGGGGGCAGCTCGGCGTCGCCGAGGAGCTGGAGCATGGCGCCGACGCCCGCATCGTCGGTGAAGTCGACGGTGCCGCGCTTGAGCGGAAGCACGGGCGGACGCGGCCCGTATCCGCGGTACAGACCGGTCATGATGAGGCCGGCTTCTGGTCGTGGCGGGCGGTGGTGACGCCGACGAGTCCCTCGCCGTTGGGCTCGAACATCACACCGCGGTCCCAGGGCCGCCCGTCCTCGGGAGGCGGGGCCAGGAGGGTCAGATGCTTCTCCACCACATCACCGTCGTTGTACTGCCTGTGCGGTATGCCGGCCGGAAGGATGACGAGCGTGTCCGGCCCGACCGTGTGCTTCTCCAGGGCCACCTCTATGGTGAGGGTGCCCTCGAGGACGAAGTAGTACTGGTCGAACTCGTGGATGTGGGTGCCCGGCCCTCCCTGGCCCGGGTTCACCTCGGCGTAGTTGATGGCAAGGTTCGTGGAACCGGAGTCCGGGTCCGCCAGGGGCAGGATCCTGAATCCGGGCATCGGCTCGGCCATGTCGGATACGTCGACTGCCTTGACGAAGCCCGGAACAATGTTGCGCCGATCGGCGGGAACGTCCTCCGGCTTGTCGACGAGCAGCGCGATCTGGGCCCCGGGCGTCGGGGCCGGGGCGATGATCTCGAAATGGGTCTCCGTACCGTCCCCGTCGTTCCAGTTGCAGTGCGCGAGTCCGGCCGGGATGAATACAAGGGTCCCGGCGTCGATCCGGTGCACCTCCTCGCCGAGCCGCACGTTCATCGATCCGCGGATCAGGAAGTACAGCTGGTCGCTGTGGTGGTAGTGCAGGCTTGGACCACAACCGCCGGACTCGATGTGACTGGCGACGATCAGCGCGCTCTCCAGATGCGAGACGAACTGGGCGCTGTAACCGGGGAATCCGGTGTCGAACGTCTTGGTCTCATCGAACGGGCGTATGTACTGCATGCGAGCCATGGCTCATCTCCTCGGGAGCTGGGGTGATGTGGTCAGAGAGGTGAGTCGCGCCGTCGGCGCGGTGGTCAGCCGCGCCGGCAGACGTTGCGGCACTCACCGACTCCGCTGATCCGGGTGACGACCTGCTCGCCGTCCGCGAGCCAGCGCTGGGGAGACAGGGCGTGGCCGACCCCACCGGGGGTGCCGGTCATGATGAGGTCGCCTGGTTCGAGCGGCAGGATCGTCGAGATGTAGGAGACGAGGTGTGCCGGTCCGAAGACGAGGTCGGCAGTGGTGGCCTTCTGCATCAACTTTCCGCCCACCTCGCAGGTGATCTCGTGGGCCGAGCCGGCCTCGTCGGGGGTCACGAGCCAGGGGCCGACAGGGGTGGTGCCTGCGAAGGTCTTGCCCTGCAGCCACTGCGGGGTGCGCAGTTGCCAGTCCCGCGCTGAGACGTCGTTGCAGACCGTGTATCCCGCGATGGCCGCTTCCGCCCCGGCTTCGTCGACCCGGTAGGCGTGGGCGCCCACGACGACTCCGAGTTCCGCCTCCCAGTCCATCTGCTCGACCACGTCCGGGAGTTGGATGTCGTCGAAAGCTCCGATCAGGGCTGGCGTGAACTTGGCGAACAAAGTCGGGTATTCGGGGAGCGGTTGGCCGACTTCAAGGATGTGGGCACGGTAATTGAGGCCCACGCAAATGATCTTCGAGGGGCGTGGTACCAGCGGGGCGTAGTCGAGCGTGGTCACGTCGTACCGTGGGCCGCGAGCCCCAGCGGCCCGGTGTCGCCACGCGGCGTCCGACAGCAATGCACCGACGTCCGGCGCGCCTACCTCGACAGCGTCTTCGCCGTCTATCACAACGGCCTGGGTCTGTTCGTTGACACGGACGGTGGCGAGCTTCATGGGGTGACCATTCTTTCGGTGGTTCAGGGTTCGGAACGTGGGCCGGTGGGTTCGCTCAGCCGCGTCCGCGCAGTTCGCGTCGCAGCACCTTGCCGCTGGCGGTCTTGGGGATGTCGTCGAGAATCTCGATCTGGCGGGGGTACTTGTAGGCGGCCATGCGTTCCTTGGCGAAGGCGATGAGTTCCTCGGCGGAGACCGTGGCGGACGCCTTGAGCGAGATGAAGGCCTTGACCGTTTCGCCGCGGTAGGTGTCACGTACGCCGACCACGGCGGCCTCCCTGACGGCGGGATGTTCGTAGAGGACGTCCTCGACCTCCCGGGGCCAGATCTTGTAACCACCCGCGTTGATCTGGTCCTTCTTGCGGTCGACGAGGTAGAACCAGCCGTCGTGGTCCATGTGGCCGACGTCGCCGGTGTGGAAGCCATCGTGGCGCAGGGCCGACGCCGTCTCCTCGGGCTTGTTCCAGTAGCCGGCCATGACCTGTGGTCCGGACACCACCAGTTCGCCGGTCTCCCCGACGGGCAGTTCGTTGCCTTCGTCATCGACGATGCGTGCGACGGTGTCGAAGACGGGGACGCCCACCGAGAGCGCGCCGGACACCGGATCGACTGGCGCTTCGGCCTGGAGGGGCACGATGTGCGTCGGCGAGGTCGTCTCGGTGAGGCCGTAGATGTTGTGCACGTACGTTCCGAAGGTCTCCCGGAAAGCCGTCACCGTACTGGGAGGAATGGGGGCGCCTCCGGAGAACACCTTGGTCAGTGTGCCGAGTTTCGCCCTGCCCGCGCCGGGAGTGTTCATCAGCGCGATGAACACGGTGATGGAACCGACCGTGAAGGTGGCTTTCTCCGCCTGGGCCGTGTCGAGGGTCAGCCCTGGGTCCATCCGGTACATCAGGACAAGGGGCGCGCCGGTCAGGAGGGAGAGGGCGACGTGGCCGATCTGGCCTGTGATGTGGAAGAGGGGCGCTATGCCGAGCACGACGTCGGCGGGACCGATGTCCATCCACTGCCGGTAGGTGGTGGCGGTGAAGACGATGTTGCGATGAGTGCTCATCGCTCCTTTGGGCGGACCCGTCGTGCCCGACGTGTAGGTCAGAAGCGCGACGTCGTCCGCGGCGAGGCTCACAGTCGGCGCAGGGCGCCCCCGGAAGCGCCCGAGGAGGCCCAGTAGATCGACCGTGTCCGGACAGTCGAGGCGCTCGACTCCGGCCAACACCCGGGCGTCGTCGCGCGTTTGCAGGTCGAGCTCGGAGGTGGTGACCACGGTGCGCACCGATGTACCTGGCAGGACCGCGGCCGCGACGTCCCGGTACAGGGACTGCAGACACACGAGCACCGACGCGGCCGAGTCGTTGAGCAGCTCAGTGAGTTCGCGTTCCTTGTTCATCGGGTTGATGGACACGACGATGCCGCCGGCTTTCCATGTGCCGATCTGGGCGATGACGAACTGCGGGATGTTCTGGCAGTAGATCGCCACGCGCTCGCCGGGCGTGAAGCCCTCGTCGGTGATTCCGGCGGCGAACGCGTCGGACAGCTCGTCGAGCTTACGGAAGTTGATGCGGCCGTCGAAGTAGCGGATCGCGTCGCTGTCCGGAGTGCGCTTCACCGTGGCACGGAACATGGCCAGCGCGTTGTCGTGCTCGAGTGTCACGGTGGCCTGCTGACCTAAGTCATAGCGGGCGAGCCAGGGTTTGGCGTCGTAGACAGTCATGGTCGTCCTCAGCGTCGAGAGACATCGCGGTAGTCGTCCGATTGCCATGCGGCGCGGCAATCGGACTCGTGCGCTGCCACGTCAGGAATCGGGATGCAGGATCTTCGTGAGAGCGGTACGGAGATCGGCGGCAGGATCGTCGGTCACGTCCTTCGCCCGGAACGCGATGTACTTGTCCGGCCGGATCAGGAGGCACCCTCCGTCCGTGATCTCCCGCATCTTGGCCCAGTCCCCGTAGACGTCGGCGTGCGGAAGGCCCAAGCCGACCGCCACCGCGGCGATCGGAAAGCCCAGTTCCGCGGACAGTTGCTCAGCCGCGTCCGCCCAGGCCTGACCGTCGTTGCCGGTGATGACCGTCCACGTGTCGGCCGGAACCAGATCGAGCGTGCTGACCTGCTTGCCGTGGTGGTCCAACCACACGTGGGGCAGGTACGCCCCAGGGTGAGTGGTCGGCTGGTAGTGCAGCTCCTCGTCCCGCTCGTAGGCCGGCATGGGAGTGCCGTCGTCGGCGACGGCCGCCGAAACATAACGCTGCCCCATCTCGACGCCGTGCGTGTTGATGCCGTAGTCCCAGACGTCCAGTGCCTCCAGGATGTTCTGCCGCCGCTTCCGGCCTTCGGGAGTGGCCGACAGGAACGTGTCGATGGCCGCGAAGCCCTCCGCCTCGGACTGCCCCGCGGTGATCCCGATATGGGTGGGCAGAGCGGCCACGAATCCGATGGACGCGGTGGCACGCGCGACGATCTGCCGGCCGACCGGCAGCCGCTCCGCCTCGTAGGAGTCCAGGAGCGCGTCGGAGGCATGGCCGCCCAGGACCGCGGCGAGTTTCCAGGCGATGTTGTACGAGTCCTGGATCGAGGTGTTGGCTCCGAGTCCGTTGGACGGGTTGTGGCGGTGGGCCGCGTCACCCGCGATGAAGATCCGCCCCTTGCGGTACGAGGTCGCCATCTTCTCCTGAAGTTCCCACGCACCGACTCCCCGCACCTTCACGGGGACGTCGGGGTCGCCGATCGCGGCGCGGATGCGCGGGAGGATCGTCTCCTCGGTGGCGTCCAGCGGATCGAAGGTGGGGTCGTAGCTGAACTGCACCAGCCACTCGTTCCACTGGCGGACGAGAGCGAACGTACCCGACCCGAAGAAGTACTCCTTGCCCGGGTGATTGGTCCAGTACAGGATGCCGGGGCGATGGGCGACGAGGTGGCTGAGGTCGGCCTCGATGTAGGCGTTGACGGCGTACCCGAGTTTCCCCTGTCCTTCGAAGTCGAAGCCGGCCTGGGCGGCGACCGTGGAGCGTCCGCCGTCCGCCCCCAGAAGGTAGCGGGCGCGGATCGTGTACTCCTGGCCGGTGGCGCGGTAGCGCACCGTCGCTGTCACCCCCTCCGCGTCCTGAGCGACGTCCGTCAGCTCGGAGTTGAAGCGGATGTCCGCGCCGAGTGCCAGGGCACGGTTCAGGATGACCGGCTCCAGGTAGTTCTGAGCGATGTTGGTGATCTGGCAGGGGCTGGCCGCTTCGTATTCGCCCTTCAGGTCGGTCCTGGTGCCCCAGGCTCGACGGCGGGAGAGCTCACGGCCGGAGAGGTCGGTGGTCCAGACGATGTCCGGGACCTCCGCCATCTTGTAGCCGCCGTTGTACACCTCGCGCTCGATTCCGAGGTCGCGCATGATCTCGACCGTCCGCTGGTTGGCGAGATGCGCACGGGGCCCGTTGGCCGTCGCCCGGTACTTGGTGATCGTGATGGCCGACACGTCCTGACGCGCCAACAGGGCGGAGGCCGCGAGCCCGGCCGGTCCGGCACCGACCACGAGTACGTCCGTGACTATCACGCTCATCGCACCCGCTCCCCGCCTCTCGCTGTCGGCCCTGGTTGTATGCCGGTGACAAGGGGTGCGCTGATGACGGCGTCGTTCATGTTCCTGGCTGCTCCTTTGCGGGGGCCCTCGGGCTGTCGCGAAGACTCAGGCTGTCGGGCCTCGAACAGCTCGTCAGGGAGCTGGACGTGCGGGCACGTGCAGACGACCTTGGTGTCCTTGCCGAGGGGATCAGCGATTCAGGCGTGACGGTCGTACCAGGGGAGGAAGGGCAGGAGGAACGCCCTGACGGTCTCGGCGCAGGGGGGCGGAATCCCCACCACGGCGGACCTCGCGGGCCCCTGAAACCCGCGGGGTGAATCATGTCCTTCTTGAGCAGGTGAAACTAGCTGCATGCGTCCCTGTAGCCCGGGTTGGGGCTTCAGGGGTCCTTGCAACTCGCCAACTGACGGGTCCTCAGCCGTTTCCTCTGGATGGCTACGGCGGCCCGAGATGGCATGCGGTCGCAATGGCGATCTTTCCGCCTTCGCAAAGGGCACGGCATGCGGCAAATGTCGTCAGCAACGTGTGGTGCTCCGGCATCGTGCCGAGCCACTGCCACTCCTGGCCACAGGAAGGGCAGGGCTCATGGCCGTTCTGTGGGCGCTCACCGATCACCTCTCTTCTCGTCCCGTCGTGGAGGCTTCGTTGCGGCCGTTGCCCGAAGCGGGCTTCACGCCCGCCCCGGCGCGGGTTACGCTACCAGCCGGACGTCCGGTTGGGAACCGGACGGCCGGTTGGGAGAACGAGGTGGCTCGCCTCCCCCATCCAGGCACCGGTACTACGCTCGGGGCCAAGCAGATGAGAGAAGGACGATGACCACGGCCGAGAGGCGAAAGACCGCCAACCAGAACCCGAGCAGCCGTCGCTGGCAGGAGGTGATCGACGTCGCGGCCGGAGTGTTCTACCGCCTTGGCTACTCCGAGGCCTCGGTCGGGGACGTCGCAGCCGCCCTGGGCATCACCAAGGGCAGCCTGTACCACTACGTGCAGAACAAGGAAGACCTGCTGTACGCGATCATCCGCGAGGCGCACGACCTGACCCGGGACACCCTGCGGCGAGCCCAGGCACTGGACGGGCCGGCCCTCCAGCGGCTAAGGCAGTACTTCACCTGGCACGTACGCATCAATACGGATGAACTGGAGAAATCGTCACTCATCTACCGAGACCTGCGCCACCTGTCGGCCGACCGCCGCGACGAGATCGTCGAGGTGCGGGACCAGGTCGAGGCGTTCGTGCGTCAGCTGCTCACCAATGGCATGGAGGAGCATGCGGTGTGCCGACTGATCGATCCCCGGTTGGCCTCGATCGAGATGTTCTCCACCGCCAACGCGATCTACCAGTGGTACCAGCCGGAGGGCCCGCACGCCGCCGAGGAGGTTGCCGAATCGGTGGCCGACTTCGTGGTGTCCGGCGTCGCCTGCGACGGGTCCCTTACAGGGCGCTGCTTCCGGCACGGCGCGGGCCACGGGGACCCGGATCCTCGCATGGAAGGCCAAGTCAGGGACTGACCAGGTACATACGGACCTAACGCCGAGTTCCTCTCGGCCACGGGGCCAGGATCCACGCCGATCTCGGCTGTCACGGCGACAGTGGACTCGCGCCCGGGCGGCAACCTGGTCAGCCCGTTGTCCGCCGCCTCTCCTCAGCGCGGGCGGAAAGCAGCAGGCGGCGCCGTTCTGGGCGCCGCCATCGAAGCTGTCCCGCCCGATGCCCCACCACCAGGACCTCCGGGAGGCGCTTGCGCCTTCCCGGGGAAGCGGCCCCCCGCACTTCACCCTCCACTGACACACCCGCTACGGCACCGACGACGGGAGCACCCCGCATGGGTACATCACTGAAGGGCCGGACCATCGTGATGTCCGGCGGCAGCCGCGGCATCGGGCTCGCCATCCTCACCGCCGCCGCCCGCGAGGGCGCCAACGCAGTGTTCCTGGCCAAGACCGACACGCCCGACCCGAGACTGCCCGGGACCGTGCACACCGCGGTGGCCACGATCGAGGCCGCCGGCGGCTCCGCCGTCGCCGTGGTCGGAGACGTCCGCCAGGAGGCCGACGTCGAGCGCGCGGTCGCCACCGCCCTCGACCGGTTCGGCGGTGTCGACATCTGCGTCAACAACGCCAGCGCCCTCGATGTGCGGGGCACCGAGGAACTGCCCCTCAAACGCTTCGACCTCATGCAGGCGATCAACAGCAGGGGCACCTTCGTACTGACCCGGGCCTGCCTGCCGTACCTGAAACGCTCCGACCACGCCCACATCCTGACCCTGTCGCCACCGATCAACCTGGCCCCGCGCTGGCTCGGCGCCCACCCCGCCTACACCCTCTCCAAGTACGGGATGACACTGCTCACCCTCGGCTGGGCAGCCGAGTTCGCCGACCACGGCATCGCAGCGAACTGCCTCTGGCCCCAAACCATGATCGCGACCGCCGCTGTGACCAACGTCCTCGGCAGCGAGAGCGCTTCCCGGTCACGAAGTCCCGAGATCATGGCCGACGCGGCCCTCGCCTTGCTCTCCCGCCCACCGCACGAACAGACCGGCAAGACCCTCATCGACTCCGACGTTCTGGGCCAAGCTGGTGTCACGGACCTGGCACGTTACGGTGGTGGAGACCATCCCGAGCTGGACCTGTTCGTTGATCAGCCGCGAGTGGGATGACTCTTCGCAGGAAGCCATGGAGACCACCGTTGTGATCTGCCGCTTGGCCGTCGCATCGGCACAGGACGAAGCGGTTGCGACTTCACCCGGCTCCTCGAGGTGACCTGCGGCTCACGCACGTTGACGACAGGTCTTCGGCTACTCCTACCGCCAGAACTGCCCTGTACCGGCTCACCGTTCGATCTCTTCGCGCGCGCCGGCAGGACGATCGGCGAACATCGATGACACATGATTTGGAAGGGATGACGCCTATGACATCACCGGTCCGCATCGAGTACGAAAGTGACGGTGCCCTCGCGGTCGTCATACTCGACAAGCCGCCGCTGAACCTCTTCGACGAGGAGGTGTTCGCCGCATGGGAGCAGGTCGTCGACGAGCTCACCTCCGTCACCGATCCGGCGCGCCCCGGTCGCGCCAGAGCGGTTCTCGTCGAGACAGCGGGCAAAGTCGTCTCAGGCGGCGTCGACGTGGCGCTGTTCGCCGCCATCGTGGAGAGTCCCGATGCGGTGCAGAAGGCCGGGACCCTGTGGGAGCGACTGCTGCGGATCATCCAGGCATTGGAGGAATTGCCGGTCCCCACGGTGTTCGCCGCGCACGCGCTGACCCTCACCGCGGCCTTCGAGATCGCTCTCGCGTGCGACATTCTGCTGGCCGCCGAGTCCGCGTCCTTCGGACTGGTTGAGACAGTCGTAGGGTTGACGCCCTCGATGGGCGGACCGCAGAGGCTGGCCGAGCGCGCCGGGCCGGCCAGAGCCCGTGAGCTGGTCTACACAGGAGAACGCTATCGAGCGACCACTCTGGAGCGCTGGAACGTCGTGAACCGTGTTCTACCCGATGAGAACTTCCCGGAAGCGGCGCGGGAGTTTGCGCGCCGCCTTGCCGCGGGCCCTACCTGTGCCCACGCGGCGACCAAGCGGCTGGTGACGTCGGCGGTCCGCGACGGGATACGGGCCGCCGACGACGCCGTGCCGACGGTTTCCGGTGCTCTGTTCGCAACCGACGACCTGCGCCACGCTGTCGCCTCGTTCCTCCGCGACAGCCCCGGCAAGGCGACCTATACGGGCGGATGACCTGCCAGTGCTCAGCTAATGACGGGGGGTGTGGCAACGAGACGGGGGCGAGCACACTGAAACCGGGAGCAGCAAGGTCGATCGACAGGCGCTCAGGGAGCGTTTCGAACATAGCCGCGTACGACGATGCCTGCGGCTCCGCCCGCTTGAGCCGCTGACGACGTGGTTCGCGCACCTCGGCTGGTCCGCAGGTGTGGCGGCCCTCGGGCCCCGGAAAGATGGCGACGAAAAGAGGTGAACCGTGTCCGCTGTCGATGTTGATACGGCGCGGCAGGAACTGGCTCGGCTGGCGACCGTGGACTTGAACTTGCTGGTCTCGCTGCAAGTGCTGCTCGCGGAACGGAGCGTGACGCGAGCAGCGACGCGGATCGGCCTGACTCAATCCGCCATGAGCCACAGCCTCAGGCGCTGTCGCAAACTGTTCAACGACGAGTTGCTCACCAGGGTCGGCCCGTCGCTACAGTTGACACCGCGGGGCGAGTCGCTGCTCGGCCCCTTGACCGAACTGCTCACTCGGGTAGACCAGGACATCCTTGGCAACACCCGGTTCAACCCGCAGAGGGCTGTTCGCCGTTTCCGGGTTGCTCTCGCCTCCTCCACGGCGGTCGTCCTCCTTCCGCCCTTGCTTCGGCGGCTTAGTGCGGAGGCTCCCGGTGTCACCGTTCACACCTTGCCACTGGTCGAATCAGGGACATTCCGCGAGCGGCCGGACGTAGACCTGACACTGCTGCCCAGCAATATCGCGTCGCCGCTGCACCGGAAACGGCTCTTCACCGACGAGTTCGTCGTGGTCAGCGGTCGGAATGGCCCAACCTTCGACGGCGGTCCCACAGTGTCCGATCTGCGCAGATGCCCGCATGTCGTGTGCGAGGTCGACGGTTGGACGCCGCCCTATCTGGCCATGGAGCGCCAGGGGCTGGAATGGGTGGTGCGCGGTCAGGTGCACGACTGCCTCCAGCTACCCATGTTGTTGATTCGGCTGAACGACTGCATCGCAGTCGTACAGAAGGGGCTTGCCCGTCAGTTCGCCGACGTCGGACTGATCCGCACCTGGCCGCTGCCGATCGAGGTGCCGGCGTGGGGGGTCGACATGGTCTGGAACCCGCGGGGCGCGCACGACCCTGCGCGAGCCTGGTTCGAGAGCAGACTCGTTCTCGCTGCCGCTGCGGAGGAGGACCAGCCGACCGGCTTGTTACTCGCGTAGCGGTCCGCCGCGCCGACAGTCCACATCCGTCGGCGCGACGCTTGCCGATACCTAGACCAAAGGCACCTGCTTGCCGCTTCGCGCGAAGAGGCCGTCACGCGCGGTCTCCACCTCGCGCGCGAGCTTGCCCACGTCCACACCGACGAGCCGTCCCGCCCACTTTCGCGGGACGCCGTCCACGAGGACATGCTCGACGTTACTGGTGTCCATCAGTGCCACGACCGCCTGGACGGCCGAGTTCAGCGGCATGGTGTTGATCGACCTCGCATCGAGGACGACCACGTCCGCGCGTTTACCCGGAGTGAGACTGCCGATGCTGTCGAGGTGGGCGGCGGCCGCGCCGGCACTGGTCGCCGACCGAAGTAGCTGTGCCGAAGTCAGCAGCGCTGGGACCTCACTGTCGCCCGCGAGGGCTCGGGTGTGGATCTCGTGACGCTGTGACGTGAATGCGCTACGCATGACGGTGAACATGTCGCTGGCCATGTTCGTTTCGACGTCACTGCTCAAGCTCGGAAGAATGCCGTGGTCGAGGGACTGCTGGAACGGCGGGAGTCCCTGCCCCATCGACAACTCAATAGGCGCAGCGATCGATACGGCACCTCCGCTGTCCGCGATGTACTTGAAGGAGATGTCGTCGAAGTCGGTGCAGTGGATGAAGGTCATATGGGGTCCCAGGATCCCCTCCTCGTGCCCACGAGCGATCGCCTCGGCCCCTGCCTCGCTGCGTGCGTGCGCTATGACGTTCAGGCCGTGCTCGCGCCCTGCTCGCCAGACAGCGACGTCGGGGTTGCCTCCGAGAGCAAGGGTGAGCAGTTGATCGTCGGAATCGAAGTACTCGGCACGTACGCGGGCCAGATCATCCCAGTCGCTCCACTCGCCGACCATCCCGCCCCAGTACGTGAACACCGCGCGCAGGCCGCTCTCCCGAAGACCGGCGATGATCCCGTCCCGGTGTGCCGGTGTCGGCTGGTAGTGCGAGGTATCGATCGTCGTGGTCACGCCCGCGTTGATCTGCTGCAGGGCGGCCACCAGCACGGCAAGCTGGACGTCCTCCGGCCGGTGCGCCGCATCCAGGCTGTCCGGTCCGATGGTGATCGTATCCACGTACGCGTCGAATCCGCCGTCGGCGATCAGCGCTCGCCCCAGTGTGTGGTACATGTGCATATGGCTGTTCACGAAGCCGGGCAACAGGATCATGCCTTTGACGTCGACGACCTCGGCGCCGGCGGCGCGGTCGCCGAGATTCTCACCGACCGCCGCGATTTTGCCGTCTTCGATCAGCACGTCACCGACAGCGAAGTCGCCGAGCTCCGGATCCATCGTCAGCACGGTGCCACCGGTTATCAGGATGCGAGCGCCCTGGGGCGCCGCGGATACTGCGTTCACGTGTTCATCTCCGTCATCTGGGAGGGTGAGGATGTGCGTAGCGGCGCTTGATCGACTCTCTCGGCCCGGGGATCGTTAAAATCCCGGGGCACACTTCCGATGATTAGTCGAATGCAGATATCGGCGAAGTCGGCTGCACCGGCATCCCGCTATTGATACGAGCGACGATATCCATGACGGATGTGATCGTCCAATGAACAATTTGAGCTAGTGCCATGAATCCGGTGCATGAAGTCCATCCCGCAAAATCAGTAACTGCGAGAACCCAATGGCCGGTAGTGATCGGTTGCGGCAGCGATGTTGGTCCAGCCCGCTTGACGCATGAGTCCGGTGGCGAGGTTGCGCAAAGTGGCCGTGGCGCCGCCAGGCGCCAGGCCGCCGAACGCGGCTGTCTTCGCCGCCCTCCCGAACCGGCCGGAACCACCGGCGGACAACGCGCCCAGGCCACCCGCGAACACCGTGTCCGCGACCGCACCACCACTTGGGCGGCCCTCTACCTGCGTCCGTCGCCATGCGGCCGACCTGCGCGAGCTGAGCATTTGCACTGGTCAGGGGTGCGCAACGGCTATACCACCAACAGGCCAGGAATGTGCTGGGCCGACCGCCCTTACAGCCGTGCCTGGTGCCGTGACAGCACAGAACTCCAGACCATCAACCTCATCACTTGAATGGGCGGAAGCCTGACCAGCGGCGGCGTCGACCACGCAGCCGCAACACGGCGCCCTTCGCGTGCGATCGCACAACGAGCAGTCTTCGAGGGAAAAGCCAGCAACATAGCGCAGGATCGCCGCTTTTAGCGCAGCGAGGACGCGGACGCGCACCACACTG
>NZ_JBEYFC010000052.1:0-29920 GCF_040634175.1 Streptomyces sp. NPDC007162 | reverse complement strand
GGCGTCGACCGGTCGATGTGGTGCATCTGGTAGAGATCGATGTGGTCGGTCTGCAGGCGCCGCAGGCTGGCCTCGGCCGCCCGGCGGATCTTGTACGCGGACAAGTACTTGTCGTTCGGGCCCAGGCCCATCGGCTGGTACAGCTTGGTGGCCAGCACGACCTGGTCCCGGCGTCCGCCGCCCTGGGCGAGCCAGCGCCCGATGATCTCCTCTGACAGGCCGTAGCCCTGCTTCATGTCGGGTGACTGCGGGCCGCCGTACACGTCGGCGGTGTCGAACAGGTTGATGCCCGCGTCCACCGCAGCATCCATGATCTTGAAGCTGGTGGCCTCGTCAGTGGCATCGCCGAAGTTCATGGTGCCCAGTGCGAGGCGGCTGACCTTCAGGCCGCTGCGGCCGAGGTGTGCGTAGTGCATCGGGTGTTCCTTTGCTTGGTGGCGCGGGACGGACACGAGACCGTTCCGCGCACGGCGGGAGGGTCAGGAGGCGGGCGTCACATGGTCGACGGGCCGCCCGGGGGCGACGGTGTGCTCCGCCGCCCGGGTGTGGGGGTGTACAGCGAGGGCGTAGGCGACCACGGCGAGGAGGCCGCAGGCGACGGTGACCAGTCCGAGAGGGAGGGCGGTGCCGGAGCCGGCGATGCCAACGAGCGGGGCGGCCAGCCCACCGAAGGCGAAGCGCGCCATGCCGAGCAGTGAGGACGCGGTGCCGGCGATGTCGGGGTAGTGCGTGAGAGCGAGCGAGGTGGCGGGCGGGGTGGTCGTGGCGACCCCACTGACCATGGTCAGCAGGGACAGCACGATGGCGGCCAGCGGCAGTCGCAGCGCCGCGGTGGCGAGCAGGCCGGTCGCGCCGGCCAGGGTCATGACCAAGCCCAGGAGGAGGGTGCCCTTCTCCGACCATCGCTCGGAGAGCCGTCCGGCGATGAAGCCGAACACCATGAAGCCGGCGGAGTTCAGGCCGAACGCGAACGAATAACCCTGCGGGGAGAGCCCGTAGATGCCCTGCAGGACGTAGGTGGCGCCGCTGAGGTAGGCGAACAGGGCGGCGTTGACGAACCCGGTGATCAGGACAGCGCCGAGGAAGAGGCGGTCGACCAGCAGTCGGCGGAAGTCGCGTCCGCTGCGGGCCAGTCCGCCGCCGGTGCGCTCGGCCACGGGAAGGGTCTCGCGGAAGACGGTGAGGCAGGCGATCAGGATCACGGCGCCGAGCAGGGCGAGGAATCCGAAGACGCCGCGCCAGTTGGTGAATGCGGCGAGCTGGCCGCCCAGGACGGGTCCGACGATGGCTGCCAGTCTGCCGATCACGGTGAGGCGGCCGTAGTAGCGCACAAGCTTGCCGCCGGAGTACAGGTCGCGTCCGGCGGCCTGGGCGATGACGATGCCAACGGCCCCGGCAAGGCCCTGTACGAAGCGGGCGGCGACCAGTGACTCGACGCTGGGGCTGAACGCGCACAGCACTGAGGTGGTGCTGTAGGCGACGGCGCCGGCCAGCATCGGGCGGCGGCGGCCGAACCGGTCGGACAGGGGGCCCGCGATCAGTTGGCCGAACGCCAGACCGAGCAGACAGGCGGTGACCGTGAGCTGCGCGGCCGACGTCGACGCGTGCAGTTCGTCGGTGAGCCTCGGCAGCACCGGCAGGTAGAGGTCCATCGATATCGGCCCGAACACGGTCAGCAGGGTCAGCACGACGGCCAGGGCACGGCCGGGCGTCCGCTCACGCGGCGCCCTCGGGATCACGGGGGTACTCACACGGCTCCCATCAGACGCGAGGGACGAAGGTGGGGTGTGCCACGCCCTTTCGGCGCGGGGTCTGCGGTCAAGCGGCCGGCCAACCTGGCGCGCTCATGAGCCTCATTGACCTGGTAGGCGGAGATCACATCGGTGTCGACGCTGATGGCGTGCTCCGCACCGAAGTCGGGCATCTCGCGGCCTGGTGCTCGCTTTCGGCCGGTGTCGATTTTCCAGTGCCATGGTTCGGTTACTCCATTGCGCTCGGTCGGCTGCGGGTCGCACAAAAGGCAGTCGGGGGATTCCCGAATCCCGCATGAGTTCCCCGGCTCCAAGAAGACCCGCGAACAGCCGCTTTCCCGCCTCGGCGTCACCTATCCAGGTACAAATCTTTCCCCCCCCTCGGCGCGGGTATCCGGTGCGATGCTGCAAAGGCGTAACCGCAACGCACATGGCCACCGTTGGTTGGCATTCCACAATCCAAGGAGTGGATGACGATGAAGTTCCGCACCCGACGTACCCGCGAGGTCACGTTGGCGCTCCTGGTGTCCGGGGCGCTGGCCGCCTCCGGGACGGCGGCGGCCGACGCGGCAGGGCAGCCATGGGTCGGTGGGTGGGCAGCGGGCATGACGGCCGGCGGGCCGGGCTTCTCCGATCAGACGGTGCGGATGGTCGTGCACACCACCGTCGCGGGGCAGAAGGTGCGGCTGCGGCTGAGCAACAGGTACGGCAGCGCGCCGTTGGTGATCGGTGCCGTCAACGTCGCCGTACGTGCCTCGGGCGGGAGTGTCGTCGCCCGGACCCGGCACAAGGTCACCTTCCACGGCGCCGGCGGAGCAGTGGTCCGGGCAGGGGGTGAACTCCGCAGTGACGCCGTCGACTTCACCACCGCCACTGATCAGGATCTGCTGGTGAGTGTCTGTCTCCCGAAGAGGACTGGTCCCGCCACCTTCCACTCCGTGGCCCGAGACACCAGCTACGTCTCCACCACGGGCGACCACACCGCGGACACCAGTACCGCGAACTACCCCGGTACCACCAGCTCCTGGTACTTCCTGGACGGCTTGGACGTCCTCACCCCACGCGCACGCGGCACGCTGGTCGCCTTCGGCGACTCCATCACCGACGGATTCGCCTCCTCCCCCGGCACCAACACCCGCTGGCCGGACGACCTGGCCCGCCGCCTCGCCGCGCAGCCGGGCGGCAGTCGCGTGGGCGTCGTGAACGCGGGCATCAGCGGCAACCGGGTCCTCACCGACGCACCGGCCAACCAGCCCGAACTCGGCATCAGCGGACTGGACCGCTTCGCCCACGACGCCCTCGGCGAACCCCGGGTCCGCAGCATGATCCTGCTCGAAGGCATCAACGACATCGGCAACAACGCCGGCCCCGACGGCAGGCCACTCACCGCCCACAATCTGATCGACGGCTACCGCACCCTGATCGCCAAGGCGCACGCCGCCCACGTCCGCATCTACGGCGGCACCCTCCTCCCCTACAAGGGCGCCGCCTACACAAACACCAAGGGCGGCCCCTACTACACCGCCGCCGGTGACGCGATCCGCCGGAAGGTCAACCACTGGATCCTCACCAGTCACGCCTTCGACGGCACCGTCGACTTCGCCAAGACCGTCGCCGACCCGTCCGACCCGCTGAAGCTCCGCGCCGCCTACGACAGCGGAGACCACCTGCACCCGAACTCCCTGGGCGACCAGGCGATGGCGAACGCCATAGACCTCGCGCAACTGCACTGACCGCGGGTCCGATGACCGAGTGGGGGCGCGGCGTTGCAGGCGAATGAGACGCGCGGCGCCCTGCGCGACGGGCGCGGTCCCGGGGCGCGGGACATGCGGTTGTTCCCCGACGGAGCCGCGGCCCCGGGGCGTACGCCCCTGCGGGCGTGCGCAAGCAGCACCTCTCCCCGCGGCGAGCCACCTGGGCTCCGAGACCTCAGACTGCCGCATCCTGTGCGGGCTCGTCCCGTTCCGCGGTCCACGATGCCAGGAACAGAAGGCCGTCGTGGGACGGGGCCCCGGGAGCGGCGGTCGCGATCAACAGCTTCTGCGTGGGGTCGGCGGCGCAGGTCAGGCTGTCCCAGTCGAGGGTGAGGTCGCCGACGATCGGGTGGCGCACCCTCTTGGTGCCCATCCGCAGGCCAGTCATCTGGCGGCCCGCCCACCACTGCCGGAAGTCGGCGTCGGCGACGGACAACTCGCCGACGAGTGCGATCAGTCCGGGGTCGCCAGGGTACCGGGCTGCCTCCATGCGCAGATGGGCGACGCAGGTGCGGGCGTTGGTCCTCCAGTCAAGGCAGAGCTCTCGGAAGGCGGGGTCGGTGAACATCAGCCGCGCGTAGTTGCGCTTCTTGGCGGGCACGTTGTCGAAGTCGGTGAGCAGAGCGGCCGCCAGAGGATTCCAGGCGAGGATGTCGAGGCGCCGGCCGAGGACGAGTGCAGGGGTCGTGGACAGCTCGTCCAGGATGCGTCTGAGCTGCGAGTGAACCTTCTGCACCGGTCGACGGCGCGGTTCACAGGCGCCCGCCGCGGCCAGCTCGAACAGGTGGTCCCGCTGGGCGTCGTCGAGAAGCAGAACACGGGCGAGGGTGGCGAGCACCGTCCTCGGCACGGGGGCGCGCCCCTGTTCCAGCCGCGTGTAGGCGTGGGTGCTGATGCCCGCGAGGTGGGCGACCTCCTCCCGGCGCAGGCCGGGCACCCGCCGGGGCGCCCCGGACTCGGGCAGACCGACGGTCCGCGGGCTGAGTTGGGCCCGGCACACCTTGAGGAATTCTCCCAGTTCAGTCACATGACCTTTGGTGTACATAGCAGCGAGTGTCACAGTGTTCAGCCGAAATGTGAGGGGGAGGTTTCCCTCCCCGGTCTAAACGGCACGGCCGGCCGTGAGCCCGCCGGGCCGACCGGTGGCCCGCGAGGCGAGGGCGCGCAGTCCGTCGTACGACGGACTGCCCGGCTCCGCCGTCCAGACGACGAGTTTCTGATCGGGATCGCTGCCGCAGACGAGGGTGTCCCAGTCCACGACGAGTTCGCCGACGAGGGGATGGTTGAACCTCTTGACGCCCGGCCTGCGCGGCGGCACGCGGCGGCTTCCCCACCACTGACCGAAGTCGCTGTCCTCCAGCGAGAGTTCGCCGACCAGGCTCATCAACAGCGGATCCCCCGGGTGCTCAGCGGCCTCACCGCGCAGAAGGGAGACACAGTCACGGGCGACGGCCCGCCAGTCCGCGTAGAGCGTCCGCATGGAGGGATCGGCGAAGAGGATGCGGACGCAGTTCCGCCTGCTTTCCGGCACTTTCGCGAAATCGGTGAACAGGGCGACGGCAAGCGCGTTCCACGCCAGGATGTCCATACGGCGACCGATCACCACGCCGGGACTCGCGGTGAGATCGTCGAGCAGGCGGCGCAACTGCGGGTGGGGCCTCTGCGTGGCCGGCCGCCGGTATCGTGCCGATGGCCGGCCGCCCAGCTCGATCAGGTGCTCACGCTGGTGGTCGGACAGATGCAGGACATGGGCAAGCGTGGCCAGCACCGACGCGGACACCTGGACGCGGCCCTGTTCCAGCCGCGTGTAGTAGTCGGTGCTGATGGAGGCGAGCAGGGCGACCTCCTCCCTGCGCAGGCCGGGCACACGTCGGTTAGGGGTGTCGGGCAGACCGAGAGTGCGCGGTGTCAGCTCGGCCCTGCGCGCCTTGAGGAATTCTCCCAGCTCATTCGGATGCGCGTCGCCGGTCATAGCGCCAGTGTGGCATCGCTCCGCCGCCGGAAGGGGGGTAAGGATTTCTCCCCTGGATAAAGGGTTCCCTGTAGGGAATTCTCCCCTTTGCGGGTCTCCGGGGAAGTGCCAAAGTCGGTGGCATGTCGGGCTGCCGGGATGACGAGCGTCCACTGGAATCCGGACCGGAATTTCACCGGTAACCCGCACAGTCCCCCCACTCGAATCCACGCAGGAGCACCACCTCATGCCCGAACGGAAGAAGTTCGCCCCGCCGGCCATCCAGGAGTTCGCCCCCAAGCTCGCGGAGGTGACCGACACCGTCCTCTTCGGCGACATCTGGGAGCGGCCGGGCCTGTCCCCGCGCGATCGCAGCCTCGTCACCGTCACCGCGCTGGCCTCCCTGTACCGGGCCGACCAGCTCGGCTTCCACCTCGGCAAGGCCCTGGAAAACGGTGTCACCAAGGACGAGCTGATCGAGGTCATCACCCATCTGGCCTTCTACGCCGGATGGCCCAACGCCATGACCGCGATGACACAGCTCAAGGAGATCGTGGAGAACGCGGAGCAGCCGGGCTGACGCCTGTGGGAAGCACCCACCCCTGACGGCACGACACACGCGACGAGAGCTGGGAAGGCACCATGCGAGCAACCATCATTCACGCGCCGGGGGACATCCGGGTGGAGAACGCCCCCGAGCCGACGATCACGGCACCGACCGACGCGGTCATCCGCACCGTCGCCACCTGCGTGTGCGGCTCCGATCTGTGGAGCTACCGGGGCGTCCTGCCGGTCGCCGAACCGCAGCCGATCGGCCACGAGTACGTCGGCGTCGTCGAGGAGGTCGGCAGCGAGGTCTCGACCGTCCGGCCGGGACAGTTCGTCATCGGTTCCTTCGTGGCCTCCGACAACACCTGCCCAATCTGTCAGGCCGGCTACCAGACCTCCTGCCAGCACGGGCAATGGGTCAACGGCGCCCAGGCCGAGTACGTCCGCATCCCCCTCGCGGACGGCACCCTGGTCGCCACCCCGGAGCAGCCGGACGAGGAGCTGATCCCGAGCCTGCTGACCCTGTCCGACGTCATGGGCACGGGCTGGTACGCCGCCAAGGCAGCCGAGGTGAAGCCCGGCTCCACGGCCGTGGTCGTCGGTGACGGCGCGGTCGGCCTGTCCGGCGTCATCGCCGCGAAGGAACTCGGCGCCGAGCGGATCATCGCCATGAGCCGGCACGATTCCCGGCAGAAGCTGGCCCTGGAGTTCGGCGCCACCGACATCGTCACCGAGCGCGGCGAGGAAGGCGTCGCCCGCGTCAAGGAACTGACGAACGGCATCGGCGCCGACTCGGTCCTCGAGTGCGTCGGCACACAGGAGTCGATGCACCAGGGCCTGCGGTCCGCGCGTCCCGGTGGCAACGTCGGCTTCGTCGGCTTCCCGCACGGTACGCAGATCGACGGCCAGGAGCTCTTCTTCTCCCACGTCGGCCTGCGCGGTGGCCCCGCGCCCGTGCGCGCCTACCTTCCCGACCTGATCGACCGGGTCTTCGACGGCCGTATCAACCCGGGCAAGGTCTTCGACCTCACCCTCTCCCTCGACGAGGCCGCCGAGGGTTACAAGGCGATGGACGAGCGCCGCGCCATCAAGACGCTGCTGCGTCCGTGACCGGCGCGGCGGGGCCGACAGCCATGACCAGCCAGGCGATCACCACCGTCGAGGCGTACTTGGACGCCTTCGGCGCGCGCGACACGGAGCGGATCCTCTCCCACTTCGCGGCCGACGCGACCTGGACGATCCCGGGCGATCCGGCTCTGACGCCCTGGGCCGGGACCCGCAGCGGACCAGAAGGGATCCGGCAGTCCCTCAACGCGTTCTTCACGGCCGTCGAGCCGCTCGCATTCGAACTGGGGACCCTGACGGAGGCCAACGCACGAGTCCTGGTGCCTGGCCGGTACTCCTCCCGGTTCCATCCCTCCGGGCAGGTGCTCGAAAGCGAGATGATCATGCGTTTCACCGTCACGGACGGCCTGATCACCGACTACCGCGTCTTCGAGGACTCACTCGGCATCACCCGCGCCCACCTCGGTGAGCCCCGCACCGCCGCTCCCGCCTGACGACGGCGTCTCCACCACCGGATCACGAGGACAGGAACACCCGATGACGACCTGGACAGGCGACGAACTCGACCGCATCGCCGGGGCCGACGAACTGGAGATGGCCCCGGTCCGACGTGACGGCACGCTGCGTGCGCCGGTGCCGATCTGGGTCGTCCGCGACGGCGACGACCTGTACGTCCGTTCCTTCCGCGGTGAGCGGGGCGGCTGGTGGCGCACCGCCGTCGCGACCCACGCGGGCCACGTCCGCTCGGGCGGGGTCGACAAGGACGTCACGCTCGCCGAGGTACCGGACCCCGAGACCAACGACCGCCTCGACACGGCGTACCGGAGCAAGTACGGCCGTTTCGGCGGCGCGTATGTCGATCCCATGGTGGCCGCGCGTGCCACGACGCTGCGGCTGCTGCCCAGATGACCAGGAAGATCCCCGCCCGACCCGCTGAGCCGTCTCCGCCGGCCGGCCCCGCACCGGAGTAAGTCATGCTCGGTCTCGAACTCGTCGTCGTCCTGGGTGCGGCGGTGCTGGCGGGGAACTTTTTGGGACAGCGCTTCCGCGTCGCCCCGCCCGTCGTGCTCTTGGTCCTGGGTGCCCTCATCGGCCTCGTCCCGGCCGTCCGCCAGACCCAACTCCCGCCCGAAGTGGTGTTGTTGCTCTTCCTTCCGGTGCTGCTGTACTGGGAGAGCCTGACCACGTCGATGCGGGAGATCCGCACCAACCTGCGCGGCATCGTCCTGCTCAGCACCGTGCTGGTGATCCTCACCGCGGGTGCGGTGGCGATCGCCGGGCACGCGCTCGGGCTGCCATGGGGACCGGCCTGGGCCCTGGGCGCGGCCGTGGCACCGACCGACGCCACGGCGGTGAGCGCCCTGGCCGGTTCCCTGCCGCGCCGTCAGATCACCGTCCTGCGTGCGGAAAGCCTCGTCAACGACGGCACCGCGCTGGTGATCTACGGCCTGGCGGTCGGCATCACCGTGGGCGAGGAACACCTCACTCTCCCGCATGTAGGCGCGCTGTTCCTGCTCGCCTACGGCGGCGGGGCAGCGGTCGGCGTCGCGGTCGCCTGGGTCAACATGAACCTGCGGCGCCGGCTGGACGATCCCCTGCTCGGCAATCTCGTCATGATCCTCGCGCCGTTCACGGCGTATCTGCTGGCCGAGTTGATCCACGCCTCGGGCGTCCTCGCGGTCGTGGTGAGCGGCCTGATCATGGCCCAGGTGGCGCCCGGCCTCATCCGCGCCGAGCACCGCCGACAGGCACTGGCCTTCTGGCCGCTGGCCACGTTCATCATCAACGGCGCGCTGTTCGTCCTGGTGGGAGTGGAACTGCAGTACGCGCTGCGGCACCTGAGCCGGTCCGACCTCAGGGACGCACTCATCGCGATCGGGGTGGTCAGCGCCGTCCTCGTCGCGGTGCGGTTCGCGTTCCTGTTCTCCTCCGCCTACCTGATCCGCGCGGTCGACCGGCGTCCCGAGCAGCGACTGCGGAGAATGAGCGACCGGGCCCGCGTGGTCAGCGGGCTGGCGGGGTTCCGGGGCGCGGTCTCGCTGGCCGTGGCACTGTCGGTGCCGGGGACCCTCGACTCGGGGGAACCGTTCCCCGGACGGGACTTCATCGTCTTCGTCACCTCCGGCGTCATCGTGGTGACCCTCGTCGTGCAGGGACTGCTGCTGCCGGGCGTGGTGCGCTGGGCCCGGCTGCCCCGGGACACCTCCGTCGACGAGGAGCAGATCCTCGCCGAGACCACGGCGACCGAGGAGGCCATCAAGGCGCTTCCCTGGCTCGCGACCGAACTGGGCACCACCCCCAAGGTCGCGGAGTGGCTGCGCCAGGAGTACGAGGCCAACCTGGCGACCGTACGAGCACGCGGCGCGGGCACCGACGACGATCCGGCCCTCCTCCACAACCGTCACTACACCGACCTCCGCCTCGCGCTCATCGCCACGAAGCGCGCGACCGTCGTCCGCCTGAGGGACGAGGCGCAGATCGACGACACCGTGCTCCGCCGGCTCCAGGCGGCCCTGGACAACGAAGAGGTCCGGCTGGCCGGAGGCGAGCAGGTGGAGTAGCGGCAGCGACCGTCTGGCCGCCACGTCCCCCGCCGCCCCCTCCCACCCGAGAAGGAATCCCGCCGCCATGACCTCCGGCCTCGTCGATGTCCACGCCCACCACCTGCCCGACTTCTACGTCGAGCAGGCGACCGCGGCGGGCCATGCCCACCCCGACGGCATGGGCGGCTGGCCGTCGTGGTCCGTGCGCGACCACCTGGAGCTGATGGACCGCAACGGCATCGAGACCGCGATGCTCTCCCTGTCCTCTCCCGGCGTGCACTTCGGCGACGACAAGGCGGCCCGCCTCCTCGCCCGGCGCGTCAACGAGTACACCGCCGAACTGGCCCGCGACCACCGCGGCCGCTTCGGCACGTTCGCCTCGCTTCCGCTGCCGGACGTGGCCGGCGCGTTGGAGGAGATCGCCTTCGCCTTCGACGAACTCGACGCCGACGGCTTGGCGTTGCTGACCCACACCCACGGGGTGTACCTGGGCGACGCACGCCTCGAACCGGTCTTCGCGGAGCTGGACCGCCGGGGGGCCGTGGTCTTCCTGCACCCCACCTCACCCGTGTGCTGGGAGCAGTCCGCCCTCGGCAGACCGCGCCCGATGGTCGAGTACATCTTCGACACGGCCCGCACGGTCACGGACCTGGTGATGGCGGGCGTCCTGACCCGCCACCCGAACCTGCGGGTGATCGTCCCGCACTGCGGTGGCGCGGTGCCGGTCCTGGCCGACCGCATCAACGAGTTCATGCACCTCTTCGTACCGTCACAAGACGCGCCCCCGCGCGACGCCCTACAGCAACTGCGCTCCCTGTACTACGACATGGCGGGTACGGCCTTCCCGCGCCAGGTTCCCGCACTGCTGAACCTCGTCGACCCCGACCGCGTGCTGTACGGCAGCGACTACTGCTGGACGCCCGCGCCGCTTGCCGACGCCCACATCGCGGCGATCGACACGGCCGCCCCACCGGCCGAAGGCACCACGTGGCGCTCACTCACCACGGCCAACGCCCGGCGCCTGTTCCCGCAGGTTTTGCCGCGGTGACACACCCCCAAGGAGGAAGCATGCACACACGCACTCTCGGACGCGACCTACAGGTCTCCGCCATCGGCCTCGGCGCCATGGGCATGTCCCAGAGCTACGGGCCGAACCCGGGCGACCGCAGTGACATGATCGCCGTACTGCGTGACGCCGTGGATCTGGGCGTCACGTTCTTCGACACCGCGGAGGTGTACGGCCCCTACGTCAACGAGGAACTCGTCGGCGAGGCCCTGGCCCCGGTCCGCGACCAGGTGGCCATCGCCACCAAGTTCGGCTTCCGCATCGAGAACGGCGCGTCCGTCGGGCTCAACAGCCGCCCCGAGCAGATCCGTTCCGTCGCCAACGCCTCGCTCAAAAGGCTCCGGGTCGAGCGGCTCGACCTGTTCTACCAGCACCGCGTCGACCCGGAGGTGCCCATCGAGGACGTCGCGGGCACGGTGGGCGAACTGGTGCAGGAGGGCAAGGTCCGCTGCTTCGGACTCTCGGAGGCCGGCGCTCAGACCATCCGGCGCGCCCACGCCGTCCACCCCGTGACGGCGGTGCAGAGCGAGTACTCGCTGTGGACCCGGGACCCCGAGCCGGAGGTCCTGCCGACGTGCACGGCGCTCGGCATCGGATTCGTGCCCTTCAGCCCCCTCGGCAAGGGCTTCCTGACCGGGGCGGTGGACGCCTCGACACCCTTCGCGGCCGACGACGTGCGGACCACCATTCCCCGGTTCACGGCCGAGAACCGGGCGGCGAACCAGGCACTCGTCGAGCACATCGGGGCCCTCGCGACGACCAAGGACGCCACACCGGGGCAGGTGGCCCTAGCCTGGCTGCTCGCCCAGCATCCGTCGATCGTCCCGATCCCCGGAACCCGGCGCACCGCCCGCGTCGAGGAGAACGCCGGCGCCACGCACATTCCGCTCTCCGCCGACGAACTGTCGGACCTCAACGAACTCGCGGGCCGGATCGGCGTCAAGGGGGACCGCTACAACGAGCACCACATGTCGCTGCTGGACAAGTAGGGGTCTGCCCAGCCCCTCGGGAGAAGCCCTGGTCCTCACCCCGGCCCCGGTCGGCGTCTGCACGGCCGGGGCCGCAGAGGCAGCTGCCCGAAAGCCCTCCGGCCCGCCGCCCCGATCCCCTACCCGGATACGGAGCCCACTCGTCGGCAGGCATCCGCTACGCTGTCCCTGGTCAGTCGTTGGTACGTCGTGCGGTCCACCCAGATGACACTGCGACACTCGTCGAACCGCGCCTGACCAGTGGGCTTGTACGCCTGGTCGAAGATCCCCAGCTGGATCCCAACAAGGCCCCACAAGCCCCCGCCTCCGTAGCTCAGGGGATAGAGCACCGCTCTCCTAAAGCGGGTGTCGCAGGTTCGAATCCTGCCGGGGGCACAGAGAAACACCTGGTCAGAGGCCCTTCCGTCCATCGGACGGGAGGGCCTTGGTACTCGCAGCACACATATGGCACACATGCGGCTGCGGGCAGAGGTGGGGAGCTGCGCGAGATGCCTGCCAAGGACGAGCTGGCCCGGCGCCGGTACGAGAAGCTGGTTGAGCGGCTTGAGTCGCTGATGCGGGGCGCTCTGAAGCCCGAGTACGAGGGCTACTACGGACAGCTGATCCTCGGCGCGGACGATCTTGCAGAGATGGGCGAACTCAAGGACGTCCGGCGTGCCGCCAGGGAGGCGGGACGGCGTCTCGACTGGAAGACGACCACGCACCTCGTCGGCGGGAGGCTCTTCGTGCTCGACGAGCGTGAGGTTCCCGAGAGGATCGAGCGGTTGGCTGGGGATGCGGCCGCTGCTGCGATGGACCGGTTCTGGGAGGAAAGCCGCCGGCCGCGACTGACCTGATCCAAGGCAGAGACGCAAGGGCCACCCCACCGCTCAGCGCGGCGGGGTGGCCCTTTCTGCTACGGCTCCCCGGCACGGATCAGGCACACATCACGCGGAATCTTCCTCCAGGGCCGCCACCATTTCGGCGGCCTCGCGAGCCTTCCTCGCCGCCTTCTCCAGCTTGGCCTTCGCCTTGGCCAACTGCTTGGCGCGGCGCTTGTGCATCTTCTTCGAGACCTCATCCAGTCGGTCCGGGAAGAGATGCCCGTACGTGTCCAAGGTCAGCGTTGCAGACTTGTGGCCCAGCATCGTCTGTACGACGTTGACGTCTGCCCCGCTGGCGATGGCGAGTGAGGCTGCCGTGTGCCTCAGCTTGTGCGGGGTGACCTTGAGGTGCCCCAGCCCGGCCTTCACGACCGCCGGCGCGAAGAATCGCTGGCGGAAGTTGCGGGCTCGCAGCGGCCCACCCTGCGGGGCGGTGAAGAGCAAGTCGTCATCCCTCCGCCCCTGGACGTGGGGCTTCAGCTCGTCGGCCAGGAACCGCGGGATCGGTACGGACCGGCGCTCGTGGTTCTTAGGGGTGTCGAGGTAGAGCTTGCCGTTGTCCTCGGCGTACGCCTCCACGATGTGAGCCCGGCAGGCGTCCAGGTCGACCCGCCCCACCCTCAGCGCGGACGCCTCGCCCCAGCGCAGGCCGGTGTAGGCCAGCAGCAAGATGAACACCCGGTAGGCGCCTGACGCGTTGGCCAGGACGTCGACCTGCATGTCGTCGAGGTACACGTGGTCCGCCGGCATCGCCTTCGGCAGGGGCACGCCGACAGCCGGGTTGACCGCCAGACGACGAGCCTTGACCGCGTAGCCCAGAACGCGACTGAGGACGACGTACGCCTTGCGGACCGACAGGGGGCTGAGCTTCCTACCGCCGGTCCCCTCGCCGGACAGCAGATCCGCGAGCCACTCCGCGATGTCCTCGAAGTGGATGCGGTCCAGCGGGGTGGTGCCCCACTTAGGGATCACGTGGACGTCGAGAACACCGCGGTAGCGAGCCCTGGTTGAGCGCTTGAGATGAAGTTGCGCTGCCAGCCAGGACTCCGCCACCTCTGCGAACTTCGCGCGGGCGGCAGCCGGGTCACGGTAGGAGCCGTCGTTGAGACGGGACTCCATCCTCGTCCGCTCGGCCTCGGCGTCGACCTTGCGGGTGAAGGTCTTCATCTTCGGCTTGCCGCCGGGGTCGTACCAGCGCACGCGGTAGCGCCCCGGTGGCGTACGTCCTGCCCGCTTGGCGTCCGCCACGGCCCGTACATACGCCGCGTGCCCTATGCGGTCCTCAATCCAGACCCGCGCCAACTAGCACCCCCTCCGGTCATCACCAGACGCCGACGGGAGCGGCAGGAGCAGGGCCGCGGGTGAAACGCCGAGCGCTGTGGCGAGGGCGACGAGGTCGTCTACGTCGCAGCGGCGACGGGCGCGTTCGGTGCGGCTGAGGGCGGTGTTGGCCATCGGGCGGCCCAGTGCGGTGCAGCGGGCGGCGAGTTGGTGCTGGGTCAGTTCGCGCACCAGACGTAGGTGCTCGATGGCGCGGGCGGTGTGGAGGCCGGCGGGGCCTATTTCGACAGGTCGGTTGGGCATGACAGATAGCTTTAACTTGCAGCCGGCCGTCATGGCAAGAGTTAGTTCTTAAACTCTCCAAAAGGCGTCCGGGGGGCGAAGTGGTGTTCGTCTCGTCGAATTCCGGCACATCACGAGCCGTTTCAGCGGGGAGGTTGTGCTACCTTCCCTCCGCGTCAAAAATGTGGGCGATTTGAGCGGCTATCGGCTGCGGTGTCCGGAGGGCTGACCGTGTCACTGCTGCCTGCTGGACGCCGCCTCTGAGCTGCTGAGGTATCGGATTCCGGCACCTCAGCCGGTCGCTTCTCCACAGAAAATTCCTCCTTCCGCGAGAGCGATTTCGGCAACCGGGGATCCGCCCTTACTGTTTTGGTCTTCCCGGCCACGCCGAGAGAAGTAGCCGGGGGTTCAGAATCCACTCTGGACGCTTCCGCTGGTGGTGTGGCTGTGTTGCCCACGCCTGCCATCGAAAACCCTGATTCCGATATGGAGACCTCATTGCCGAACCACTCCCCGCGCCTTGTCGGCGCCGAGCGTGACCAGCTCGCCACGCCCACCGACGTGGCCGCCTACCTCGGGGTGCCGGTGAAGACGCTCTACCAGTGGAAGTACCGGGGCATCGGCCCCAGCGTCCACAAGGTCGGCCGTCACCTGCGCTACCGCTGGCGGGAGGTGGACGCGTGGCTGGACGCCCAGACGTCGTACAACCTCACGGCCTGACCCCGCGTCTGACGCGGGCAGCGAAGCGGCCCCCGGCGCGCCAACGCCGAGGGCCGAAGACTTCCCAACTGATCGCCCATCCCTGAACGAATGAGCTGGTGAGGGGCGGGACCTTGCCCGTCCTGCCTCTCGCCGGAGAGGAACGCCTATGGAGGACTCTACGTCCCCCAACTCCACGAACACCTCCCGCACCGGCTGGCCCACGCCCGCCATCCCCGGCGAAGGCATCCCCTGGCGCCGCAGGGATCAGGCGGACACACGGTCCCCCGCGCCGGGGACCGTCGAACACCCGGCGGATGCGCAAGCGCACGGGGACCGTCCCCGGCCGTCTGCCGATGCTCCTGTTGGGGACCGTCCCCGCGACCTTCCCGGTGCTCGGTCCCCACACGTCCCGGTCCCCGTATCAGTATCCGACGCAAACCCGCAGGCCAGCGGCGTGAGATCGGGGACCGGCCCCCAAGAGGCTGCAGTTGCACCGGGGGACCGCAATGGGGACCGTGAGCACGGTCCCCGCAAGTCGCCGGGGACCGACAGCCTCGTGGCGGACACCGCCCAGCAGGAGGGGACCGGTCCCATCGACGCACGGGGACCGGATCAGGAGGTCGGTCCCCGGACTCCTCGGGGACCGGCAGACCCGGGGGAACAGGGTTCCGGTGAGGGTACGGAACTACTGAATGAGCTGCGGGCGGCAATCGGCAAGTACGTCGTGCTGCCCAGTGACGTGGCGCTGACCGCGGTCACCCTGTGGGTGGCGGCCACGCACATCCAGACCGTCCTGCAGCACGCGCCGCGCCTAGCCGTCGTCGGCCCGACGAAGGGATGCGGCAAGTCCCGGGTGCTGGACGTGCTCCACGAGACCGTTCACCAGCCGATCATGACGGTGAACATGTCCACGGCGGTGCTCTTCCGCGTCATCGGCAAGAACCCGCGCACGATCCTGGTGGACGAGGCCGACACCATCTTCGGCCCCAAGGCGGGCGACAACGAGGAACTGCGCGGCCTGCTGAACGCCGGACACCAACGCAACCGGCCCGCCTGGCGCATCTCCGGTCCGGAGCACAAGCCGACCCCGTATCCGACCTTCGCCATGGCCGCACTGGCCTCGATCGGCGACCTCCCCGACACGATCACGGACCGAGCAGTCGTGCTCCGCATGCAAAAGCGCAAGCCGGGCGAGAAGGTGACCCCGTTCCGCTCGCGCTACGCCACACCGGAACTGAACGCACTGCGGGACAAGCTGGCCGCCTGGCTAGGACCGCTACGCGGCACGGCCGGCCGGATGGCGCCGGCCATGCCGGTGGAAGATCGGGCGGCGGACACCTGGGAACCGCTGGTCATCATCGCCGACCTGGCCGGCGGCCACTGGCCTGCCAGCGCCCGTGCGGCCTGCGTGGCGATGACCCGGTTCGAGGCCGTCCAGGACGAGCAGACCAACCTGAAGACGCGGCTGCTGCGCGACATCCACCGTGTCTTCGAGGCACACGGCAACCCCGAGGCCCTGTCCTCCCTGGATCTGGTCACCGCCCTGCTCCAGGATCCCGACGCCCCCTGGGCGGAGCACGGCACCAAGGGGCTCAACGTCTACCACCTGGGCAGAATGCTGCGGGACTTCGACATCCGCCCGGCCAACTACAGGTTCGACAAGGGCAGGCAGGCCAAGGGGTACGCCCGTAACCGGTTCCTGGACAGCTGGGCCCGGCACTGCCCCGACCTCACCGAGACGGCGCCCGCGCACGATGACCCGCCCGCGCACCCGCCGGCCCAGGGCAAGCCGCCTGCCGCCCCGACGGGCTCGCTGCCCGTACGCCCGCCCGGCGGCCCCGCCGGCCCCAAGCGCACCCGCTGACCCGCCTCCCCCGGGTCCGTATCACTGCGTCGCATCCGTCCCCGCGCAGGTCAGCGCGGGGACGGATGTCCTCACCGGGACGGACTTCTCCGTACCTGCCCGAGTGTCCGTACCTGTCCTGACCAGGCATGGGACGCATGCGACGCACGTGACACGCCTCCCGCACCCTCACCACCGGAGCACCACGCATGCACGAACAGGACCACGAACTCCCCACAGCTCAGCAGCAGCTGCGCACCACCTCAGCCCCAGACAGCGCAGCAAGGTATCCCGCTGGACCGTCCAGGGGTCGGCTCGACGGGGATCCCTCCGCCCCGGGGGTGGCGGAGGGGCTCGGGCACCAGGGGGCGCCCGAGGGGAAACAGCCCGCAGACACCGCCGCCGCCCAGCTGCCGCGTGCCGCCGACGCCGCCGCGCTGCACCGCGTCGCCCGCCGCCGCCAGCGCGAAGCCGTGCAACGCAAAGAACGCGTCGATGTGCGCTACAGCGTCGACGAGAAGGCCGACATCCTCAACGAAGCTCGCTCGCTGAACATCGCCGGGGCCCACTACGTCGGCGCCGTCGTCATGGCCCACGTCCACGGTGATCTCGCCCTGCCCGGCCAGCGCACCGAACTCGACGACTACATCGACGAGCTGACCGCCCTCCGCAGCGAAGTCGCCAAGATCGGCCACAACATCAACCAGATCGCGAAGAAGCTCAACTCCAGCGGCCATCCACACCATGGGGACACCGCCGTCCTGACCCAGACCGAACGCACCCTCACCGCGGTCGGCGCCACCGTCCGCCACATCGCGTCCGCCGCGAACCAGGCCGTCGCCGAGAAGACGGCCCGATGATCGCGAAGATCCGCGGCGGCAAGGAGACCGCCGGATTGATCCGGTACCTGTTCGACACGAAGAAGGACAAGGACCACACCGACCCGCACCTGGTCGCCTCCTGGGACGGCTTCGCCCCCGACCCCGGCCGCACCAACGACTTCGACGTCACCAGGAGGCTTCTCGTCGCCGACCTCGACCTGCACGTCAAGCAGGCCCGGCGGCTGGACCGCGCGCCCGAGCAGCACGTGTGGCACTGCTCGCTCCGTGCCGCCCCCGAAGACCGCATCCTCAGCGACGAGGAGTGGGCCGACATCGCCCGCCGCGTCGTCGCCGCCACCGGCATCGCGCCCGACGACGACCCGGACGGCTGCCGCTGGGTCGCAGTCCGCCACGCACCGGACCACATCCACATCGCCGCCACCAAGGTCCGGGCGGATCTGCGCACCGCGCGGCACTGGAACGACTACCTCACCGCCGACCGTGAACTCGCCGCCATCGAGAAGGAATATGGCTTGCTCCAAGTGGTGCGCGGGGACCGCACCGCCGCCAAGCGACCCACCCGCGCCGAGCAGGAGAAGGCCCTCCGCGCCGGCCAGGACAAACCCGCCCGCGAACGGCTGCGCGCCACCGTGCGCACCACCGTGGCCGCCGCCTCCAGCATGGAGGAGTTCGTTCACCTGCTCAGCCACCTCAACGGCGTGCTCGTGGAAGTCGTGTACTTCCCCTCCGGCGATGTACGCGGCTACAAGGTCGCGGCCGAAGACACCACCACTGCTGGCAAGGAGCCCGTCTGGTTCTCCGGGTCCGAACTCGCCCCGGACCTATCCTTCCCCAAGATCCGACAGCGCCTGGAGGCCATCGACCGGCAGCCCGCCGGCCAGCCGGGCCGGCGCAGGCCCAACCCCTGGCACCAGGCCACCGCCGCCATCGAATGCATCCCCCACCGCCTCGACCAGGACGACGACCAAGCCTCCCAGGCCCATCTCGCCGCCTTCGGCGAAGTCCTCGACGCCCTCCCCCTCCTCGCGCCCCAGCCCCTGAGAACCCAACTCCGTGAAGCAGCAACGGCGTTCGAGCGCGCCACGCGCTCCCGCATCGGGGCTGAACACCATCACACTCGCGCTCTGCGCGGCGCCGTGCGGGCGATGGTCCGCGAGCCCGCCCCCAAGGACGGCGCCGTCCTGGCGATGTTCCTGGACGCCGCGATCCTCGTCGTGATCGCCGCCGCCCGTTGGCACGAGCTGCGCCACCACGACCAGCAAGTCGCCGCCGCCCAAGAAACCCTGCGCCACCTCCAGGCCGCCTACGACCAAGCCTCGGCCGAGCCCCTGGCCGCCCTCGCAAGCCGTCGGCCGCCTCGGCAGGCCGTGGATCGACACATCCGACAACTACGCCAGGTAGTACCCGAGCACGTGGATCAGATCATCGAAGACCCCGCCTTCGACGCCCTCACCGCCGCCCTCGCCGAGGCGGAGGCAGCAGGCCACAACGCGTCCACCGTCCTCACCCAAGCGCTCAGTCAGCGCACCCTGCACGACGCCCACAGCCCCGCACGAGCACTGACCTGGCGCATCCGCCGCCTCGCCGACAGGCACGGACCAGGCCCACGCGCGCAGGCAGCAGCCCGTGCGCATCACATCGCAGTGCCTTCCACGGCTCCGCGACCGGAGCAGTCTCGGGCTCGGCGGCGCTGATCACCTCTGTGCTGGGCCCCCACCGTCCGAAGTGGGTGACTGGGGTTTGCGGTGCCTGCCGGTGCCGGAGCCGAGCGGCTTCGGCACCGGCCCGGTCGGCGTCGGCTCATTGACCTCGGGATGCAGGAGGGCCTTGGCCTCCGCCAGGTTGGCGACGAAGCCGTACGGCTCCCACGTGTGTCCGTTCCAGCGCTCGATGGCTCGGGGTGCATCCGGGTTCAGATGGGATGCCTTGGGGCCATCGCCGGAGACGACAGGTACGGCGCGGAGTCGGCCGATCTTCGCGTCACGGCGTTCCGCCCAGTCCTTCAGCGGCTCGTCGTCCATCCTGCGTTCCTCGCGTCGGCGGTGGTGGCTGTGTCAGGAGGGTAGCCGCCACTGCGGGCCGCTCGGGTTTCCGAGCCAGACGACCTGTCCGTCGCGGGAGACGGTCACTCCGAACGCGGCGGTGCTCGGCGCGCCGTGCTCCTCCCAGGTGGCGATGGCCGACTCGATCACGTCCCAGAGACGTCGGGGGCCGCCCTGCCGGACCCCCCAGCCGCTGTCGGTAGCGGTAAGTACGGCGAAGGAATCGGTGACGCTGTCCAGTACGAACGTGCTGAGCGGGCCGCCGTCGACCGCCATGGAGAAGAATCGGGCGTCCGGTGCGGCGAGCTGTGCCATGAACGCCGGCCCGGAGTCGGTGAGTGCCTCCGGTCCGTACGCGGCCTTCCGCTTCGTTCCGTCGGCGGGTCCCGGGACCATGCCGAGGCTCTCCGGCGCATCCTGCTGGCGGGCGATCATGAAGCTCGGGTCGTCCTCGCTGAACCAGCCGCTCGCGCTGTCGCCGGCGGCGATGAGTTTGACCAGGCCGAGGGAGCGCATCCAGCCGCGCAGGGTGGTGAGGATGACGCCGCCCGGCCGTACCTGTTCCAGCCAGGAGGGTGGGATGTTACGGAAGCCGCAGGTGGCGATCAGCCGGTCGTAAGGCGCTCCGTCCGAGTGGCCGACGCGGCCGTCCCCCACCAGCAGGTGAGGCCTGTAGCCGGCACTGGCGAGAGCCTCACGGGCGCGTCGGGCCACGCCCTCGTCCGTCTCGATCGAGGTCACGCTGCCGCTGTCGAGCCGGTGGCACAGCAGGGCCGTCGAGTAACCAGTGCCCGTGCCGATCTCCAGCACGTTCATGCCGTCGTGCACGTCCAGGTCTTCGAGCATCCGGACGACGAGGCTGGGCAGGGTCGATGACGAGGTCGGGGCCGCGTTGCTGATCGGCTTCGGGTCGGTCCAGTCGATGTCGTGGCCGTCGAACTGGGTCATCCATGTCTCGTCGGTGTAGACGAGCCGGAGCCACTCGTCCTGGTCCACAGTCTCCGGCGTCACGGGCTCCCAAGTGGTGACGCCGGGTGCGTCGCTCTCCCGGTAGAAGCGCGGGACGAACACGTGGCGAGGCACCGCTTCAACGGCGGCTCGCCACTGTGGCGACCGCAGCCGACCGTCCTCCTCCAGCTGGCGGGCGAGCCGAAGCCGTAGATCGGCAGCGGCCGTCTCGATATCGGGCTCACTGGCCATGGACACCTCCTTCCAGGAGGTCGGCGAGTGCGGCGGTCATTGGCAGACCGGTGGGCGGCTCCATCCATGCCCACTGCCCGGAAGGATTGCACTCGATGAAGATCCACTCACCCGAGTCGGTCAGGGCGAAGTCGAACGCCCCGAAGACGAGCCCGAAGTGCTTGAGGTAGGCGTGCATCGACTGCTCCACCGCGGGCGGGGCCGCAAGCGGCGTGTACGTGTGAGTGCTGTAGTCAGTCCGCCAGTCGAGGAGACCGGAGTCGATCTGCACGGCGAAGACCTGCTCGCCGATCACTGTGACCCGGATGTCGGCGACCTTGTCCACGCGCTTCTGGAAGAGGTGCATGGTGCCGGTCACGGAGTTATCGATCTCGTCGGCACTCACTTCGGTCACCGGGACGGTCTGGGCCTGGCCGTCGACCAGGTAGAGCGGCACCGAGATCGGCTTGAAGATGGCCGGGCCGTACTCCTTGATGAAAGCCCGTGCGTCGTCCGGGACGTTGGTGATGACCGTGGGCGGCACCTTGAAGCCTGCCGCCGTTGCTGCCGCGAGGCCGGCGGGTTTGTACTCGGCGTCGCCGATGCGGTTGGGGTGGTTGACGTAGAGGCAGCCGGGCAGGGAGGTCAGGATGCCGCCGAGCCCGTAGCGGGCCTGGGCCACGGCAAACCGCGCATCCTGCTGGTCGAGGTGAGGGAAGGCGAATCCGGAGGGGCGCCGGTAGTACATGGAGCGCACGGCGCCCAATTCGGCATGTCGGCTCGGGGTCTGCACGCTTCCCCGCCAGCCGTCAGTGTCGCCGCCGATGGCGGCCGAGCACGACAGGGTGGCGGGGAAGTCACCGGAGTCGAACCGCACGACCGGGACACCCCGGTCGTGCAGCTCGGCGATCACGAAGTCCGCGGTCGGGTCGTCAAGGTTGGTGACGACCAGGACCGGACGCTCGTCGTTCGTCACGACAGTCACTGGTCGGTGTCGTTGCCCGTGTCGCTGTCCGGGGAGTCGCTGTTGCGGTCCCCCTGGCCGGTGGTGCCGGTCTTGGGGTTCGTACCGGAAGATGTGCCGTGGCCGGGGGACATGGTGGGCGCCCCGGAGGCGTCGAGGTACCGGGCGGTCTGCGTCGCCGGGTCCAACTTCACCGTCGCGTAACCGGAGTCCTCGACGGGCGGGTACGGGGCGATCCGGCGCAGGCCCCATGGGACGGCGGTCAGGTGTCCCTGCGGCAGCGGGCTGCCCGTGGGAAAGCGATCCATGTGGTTGAACACAATCTTCCTTTCGGTGGTGGAAGTACCTGTGTGATGACTGTCTTGCTTGCCCGCCGGCCACCTGCGGCTTTCATGTGCCCAGCGGGAGCGGTGAGCGCCGGTCGGCGCCAAGCAGGATCAGACCGGCGCGAGAACTTGCCGTCGAAGGCCCTCAAGCACACGCGTGAGCAGGGCTACTTCCGGCTCCCTGGCCTCGACGGCGGCTCGGCCCTCGGCGTACCAGCGGCCGAGATGCCGCTGCCATGCGTTGTCCGCTCGAACGACCTCGGCGCGGATCTCCCCGAGCGCCAGGTCGGACTCCATGTGCAGCCGGAGGAGATCGGCAGGTGTGATGCGCAGCGGCTCGGCGAACATCGACGAATCGCAAGCGTCTGCCAGCTGGAGGGGACCGAGGGTGACTTCCACGCAGGCGTCCGGACTCGGATCGTTCACCAGCTCGTCGGCCCGCATCAGCCGTAACGAAATGCGGGGCCTCAACATGCGACCGGTGCTTCCGTGCCCGGCACTTCCAGCTCGGCCCACACGACCTTGCCCCACCGCTTACGGTCGTAACCCCATCTCCAGCTGAGGGCTTCGACCAGGAGCAGGCCGCGCCCTCCCTCCGAGTCGTCATCAGGGTTGCCCGGCTCGGGAGTGTCCCGGCAACTGTCGGCGACACCGATGCGCACCACGCGCTCGGCCGGCCGCGTGACCCGGACCCGGACAACACGGCACCGCGTATGACGGACCGCGTTGTTGACCAGTTCGGCGACGACCTGGACTCCGTCCCCAGCCAACTCACCTATGCCCCAGGTATTCAGAGCAGCGGAGACGAGCAGGCGGGCCCGGCGAGCGGATTCCGGCTCACACGGCATCGTCTCGGTGTACCCGGGCGCGCCGGTCGCAGTAGGTCGGGCTGCGGTCATGGTCACGAGAACATCCCTCCGAGGGTGGGACGCCCGTCCCGCCGACGGGGTGACGACGGAACGGGCTCTCCTCCATGCGGCCGAGAGGAAGGGGGAATTAGAACCTCCCGACAAGCGATGACCAGTCAACGACCTGGAAGGGGAGGGGAACAGGAAAGGTCGCTCCCTCGCCGGTCGCCTCGAACCGGAAGACTTTACGGTCCCGTGATCTGAGGGCTGGTTCGGTCGATGCTGCCGGTCTACCGTCGGAGGCATGACAGCGAACGCCATCCTCAAGAGCCGGATGGACGAACTCGGTCTCACGCAGGAGGAATTAGCAGGTCGGATGAACACCGCGCTCGCGGAGATCACCGGCCGCCCCGGCGACGTCTCCGACCGGACGGTCCGCAACCTGCTGAACGGAACCTCGCGCCGGCCGATCGGTCGCACATGCGCTGCTCTGGAGCGGGTGTTCGGCTGTCCGGTCGGGGACTTAGGGTTCAGCGCACCACGCACCTTGCACCACTCGCAGGAGGAGGATCCCGTGCGGCGTCGCACCTTCATCGCTTCGGCCACCGGGACCGCAGCCGCAGCCGTCCCCTTGGTGGCCCAACGCCGCGCCGTCGGCATGTCGGACGTGGCACGCGCTGCCGCCGGAATGAACGCACTCGTCGAAGCCGACGACCGCCAAGGCGGCCACTCCGAACTGGAAAGGGCAGCCGCCGCGGGCCGCGACGGTGTCCTGGAGCTGCAACAGCGCAACGCCAGTGAACGCGTCCGCCGCGCCCTGTACGCACTGGCTGCCGAGTACACCACCGTCGCGGCCTGGTCCTGCATCGACGCCCGCAACCTCGACCAGGCCCAGAAGTACCTCAACGAATCCGCGACCTACGCCGGCCTCTCCCAAGACGGCCCCACTGAGATGCGAGTATGGGTCAACCTCTCCATGCTCGCCTACCAGCGGCACAACTGGCCCGAAGCACTCGCGGCAGCACAAGCGGCACAAGCCTCCTACGCAGCTCGCCGGGACCCCTTCTTCGACTCACTGGGCCGGGTCCGCGCCGCCCTCGCATACGCGGCCCTCGGGGACGGACGGGCCGGCCTGCGGTCCCTGGGATCTGCCCAGGACACCTACACCAAGACGGCGGAGCGCGAACGCCCTCGCTGGACGGCCTTTTACGGCCAGGCCGAACTCGACCACCTCGCCGCCATCGTGCAATTCAACAGCGGACGCCCCGCCCACGCCGAGGCCATGGCCCACCGAGCCCTGGCCAAGATCCCGGCGGCTTTCCGGCGCAACAAGGCCCTCGCCACCGCGCAACTCGCCCTCGCCCAGCTCCACCAAGGCGACGCCGAGCAGGCCACGGTCACCGCCTCCGACGTCTTCACGATCATGGACGGCGATCCCCTGCCGGGCCGCATGCGCACGCTCATCGGCGACTTCCACCGTGGCCTGTTCGTCCGGGCTCCCTCCACCGCCTACGCACGAGACTGGGCAGACCGCATGCGCACCGAATGGAGTCGAGCGTGACCGACCTGCATCACTTCCAGCACGGAAGCCTCCCCAAGGGCTTCCGTCAGATGCTCATCGACGTACACGCCGACGCCTACGCCGACCAGATGGACGACCCGTTCCACCAACGCTTCGCCTGGTTCGCCGACCACTGGTCCAGCATGGACGGCTTCTCCTGCGTGGTGGCCTACGACGGGGACGAACCGGTCGGCTTCGCGTACGGCGCCCCGCTCACGCCCGGCCGCGAATGGTGGCGCTCCACCGGATACCGGCCGAACAACGGCTACTCCTCCACCTACGCCGTGTCCGAGGTCATGGTCCGCCCCCAATGGCGCAAGCAGGGAATCTCCGAACGACTCCACGAAGCGCTCCTGAAGGAGCGAACGGAAGACCTCGCTGTACTCCTGGTCGACGTGACCCACCCCAAGGTGCAGGCGCTCTACGAGTCGTGGGGGTACACCAAGGCCGGCGAGCAACAACCGTTCGCAGACTCACCGGTGTACGCCGTCATGGTCAAGCAGCTCCGAGCTTGACGCAGAACCCCGGGAGACGCGTTGGGTGGCCCCAACTATTGGCGTAAGCCCAAGCACACCGCCGCCTGGAGGATGGCCGCATGACCACGGCGCCCGCCATCGAACTCCGCACCTTCACCACCCTCGGCACCGTCCGCGGCGACCTCCTAGACGTGTATGCCGACGTGCGCGCCCCGCTCCTCCACCTGCCGAACTACGCGGTCACCGCGTTCGGCGAACGCCTGGACCGGCACGGCGCCGAGCCGGGCTTCACGGCCGCCCTCGCAGCAGACGGGCACCCGGTCGGCTACGCCTACGGCAACACCATCGAGCACGGCGACCGCTACTGGCAGCGCACCAGCCCGACGCCGGCGGAGAAGTACACCGAGCGCCCAGCCGTGGCCTTGAAGGAGATCGGCGTCCGACCGACCTGGCGGAAGACCGGCACTGCCCGCCGCATCCACGATGCCCTCCTCGCCACCCGTGACGAGCCGTATGTCACGCTCATGGTCAACCCGGCCGCCGGCGACGGAAAGGTCCACGCGCTCTACAGGTCGTGGGGATACGAGGACATCGGGCAGAGCCAGCCCTCACCGGCCTCGCCGGTCCTCACCGTAATGATCCGCACCAGCCACTGACCGGCACCCAGGACCGCCGCCCCTCTTCTAACAGCTGAGCGTGTAGCTCCCCGCTCGGACCGTCGAGCAGGGTCGTAGTTCGTTCCGGACTCCCGTGCCCCCGTGACGAGCGAGCCACCACGCTCGAAATCGCCCACAGACCCATCGCAGATGCTGGTTGGGCCGGGGCACTGGGCGCCCTAGGATCCGAGGACATCGGTACGGATCTACGGGGGTAAGCGTGGAACCCACAGCCATCGGCACCCGACTCGCCTCGGCCGCTATTGGGCCTCTCGTCAAGAAGCTCTTCGTCACCGAAGGTCCGGGGGCTGGCCTTGTTGACAAGCCGATCCGCATCTCCAGCTACGTATCCTTCAAGGGCGAGAAGCATGCCCTTACCAAATCCGACCTCCGCGATCTCGCCGACAAGCTAGTGAAACAAGCCCTGCGCTCCGGCGAACGTCCCGTCCCTAGTGACGAACAGCAGGCCGTCATCGATGCCCTGGCCACCACCCTCCACGCCCTCGGCGACCTGACCCTCACCGACCTCGAAGCCGTACGCCTTGGCCACTCAGCATTGGCCCGTGAACTGCGTCGCGCGAGCGACAGTCCCGAGCGTCATCTCACGGCCGACGCCACACACTTCTACGAGAGCCTGCTTGAAACCGCATGCCTTCACATCCTTCACTTCTTCACGCAGCGCTCCACCTTCATCGCCCGCACCCTGGTCGAGCAGTCCCACGCCGTCGACGAACTCATCGCCAAAGTAGACGAGTTGATCCGCCGCAACCCGCGGCCCGGTGGCGAGGACGCCGCATTCGAGCAGGCGTACCTGACGTATTTGTCCAAGAAGCACGGCAAGCTCACGATCTACGGGATCGACCTCAACAATTCCCCGAGACGATGGCCGTTGAACGTGGCGTATCTGAATCTGGAGGCGTCACCGGTGTCGGGGCTCTGGCGGAGGGCAACGGCATGGGCCCGCGCTAGCGTTCGGGGCCACGATCCTGCGCCCCTCACTCCGTCCCCCAGTCGCTCCTTCCTCGCCTCACTGCTGGCGCAGGCCGCAACAGACGATCTCTCTATGTCTGTCGCCGAAGAGTCTCAAGGAGACCTGGACAGCCTCCTGGCGATCATCGAACGGACCAGGCCCAACCAGGACCACGCGACGCATGCCAACAGGCTGTGGCTTACCTACAGCTCCATCCGCGACTCGTTCGCTACCCAGCCCGCGGACCAAGCCCTGGCAGCCAACCACCGTGTCCTCCTCCGCGGCGAAGCCGGCTCAGGCAAGACGACACTCGTCCAGTGGCTAGCTGTTGCGACTGCTGGCCAGGACCTCCCCGATCGCATGGATTACCTCTACGACCGCATCCCTTTCGTACTACCGCTCCGTGCGCTCACCCGCCACGGCGAACGCCTCCCAGCACCCAAGGACTTCCTCTCTGCCACTGGCTGCCCGCTCGCCGGCACTCAGCCCGACGGCTGGGAGAACCGAGTCCTCGTCGCTGGGCGCGGCCTGATCCTCATCGACGGCATCGACGAGATCCCCGATCGAGAACGCGAGCGGACCCGGAGATGGCTGCTGGAACTGATCGAAACGTACGACGGAGACAACCGGTGGCTGATTACCTCCCGCCCATCGGCCGTAGGCCAGGACTGGCTCGCCGACGACGGTTTCATCGAGCTGTCGCTGTCTCCCATGGGCCCCAAAGCCGTCGCCACTTTCATCACCCAGTGGCACGATGCCGCACGGACCGATGCCGACGACGCTGCCGACCTCGATAGGTATGAGGGGCAGCTCCTCGCTGCCGTCAGAACCGAGCCCGCCCTCGGCCGCCTGGCCACGAATCCTCTGATGTGCGGGCTCATCTGCGCCCTCCATCGCGACCGACGAGGCTATCTCCCCCACGGCCGCAAGGACCTCTACGAAGCCGCGTTGTCCATGCTGCTCAGTCGACGCGACCGGGAACGGGACATGTCGGGCCCCGAACTTCGCGAGGAGCCACAGCTTGATCTCCTCCAGCGACTCGCCTACTGGCTGATCAAAAATGGCCGTACCGAGATGGACCGTTCCCACGCAGAGGCCATCATCAATCGGGCTCTGCCCTCAATCCCCGAAGTAGCTGCCCTGGGCGATGCGCCGACCGTCTTCGAGCACTTCCTCCAGCGGAGCGGTCTCCTTCGTGAACCTGCTCCCGACACGGTGGACTTCATCCACCGCACGTTCCAGGATTTCCTCGGCGCTCGGGCAGCCGTTGAGGAGGCCGACTTCGGACTCCTCGTCGAGCACGCGTCAGACGATCAGTGGGAGGATGTCATCCGCATGGCGGTTGCTCTCGCCCGCCCCCGGGAACGCGTCACCATCTTCCGGGAGCTCGTAGACTTGGGCGACCGTACTTCCGACAAACGTGTCCAGGCCCGCGTCTACCTGGTCGCTGCGGCTTGTCTGGAATATGCGACGTCCCTCGAACCTTCCGTACGCGAGGAAGTCGAACAGCGCACCGTCACACTGATTCCCCCGGGTAACGAGGAAGAGGCCCACGCGTTGGCGGAAGTCGGGCCCTTGATCCTCCGCCTCCTACCTAGCCCCGAGGAACTCGATGACGGGGTGGCTGCCTATCACGTGGCCATCGCAGCTTCCAATGTCAAGTCCGAGGCCGCCATCGCATTTCTGTCCCAGTTCGTCGATCATCCCTTTCTCCCAGTCCGTGCCCAACTCCTTTGGGCCTGGCCTCGCTTCGACAGCGCCCGGTACGCAGAGGAGATTATCGCCCGCCTAGATTCGAGCGCCCTCACGTACACCATCCAGTCCGACGACCAACTGCATCAGCTAAGGCGTCTAGGGCTGGAGCCGGAGATTCTGGATATCAGAATGGGCGTGTCCCTGGGGGCGCTGGCCTCGCACGCCTCTCACCACGCGTTCACGCAACTCACGCTATCGAACGCCGAGACGCCCAATTTGGAATTCTTGGCTCAGCAATTGACACTGACGTCGCTCATCATCAATGATTGCCCGAATCTGGAGGATATTTCCGCAATCAGCGAACTTCCCATTCAGTACCTGGACATCACCGCCGCCGGTTCCGGCATCGACCTGCGACCGGTTTCACAGCTGCAGGACCTGCGATCGCTGGTGATCAGCGGCCCGCCCAGTCTGGGCTGGTCCACGGAATATCTACCGACCCACGCTCCGCTGCGCAGCCTGCGCGTATCGGACGGTGCAAGGCCACTGCGAGGACTCCAAGGACTCAGCGGTCTTTCCCAACTCGTGGAACTCGGACTCAACCATGCGTCCAGCCCGGCCACAGCTGATGACTGGCAAGAGGTTTGCGGCCTACCATCGCTAACCGATCTCAGCGCATGTGCCGCGTCATTCGAGACCCTTCCCTCAAACACAGTTCTGGCGAATGTCACCAGCCTGTCTCTCAGTGGCGGCGGCGGGGAACGAGTAATCCAAGCGGCCGTCCATCGACTGGCCGCAGCCTTTCCTCGGCTAATCTCATGCGAGTTCACGGGAGACATGGCGGCAGAAGGCGATATCGACATTACACCGTTGGCTCAATTGCCCGACCTGCGAGATCTCCACATCGCAACGGGAATCAATCGCATTCGGGGTGCTCACGTATTGCCCTCACGCTTGAACCTCCACTTTCTGTAAACCCCGCACGCGAACGCCGAGCAGGAGGCCGAGGAGCCCCAGTCCGACCGCGCCAGCCGTCTTGGGTAGGCACGGCCTGCCTGCAGCACCGACCTGCACCAGAGCTGCGGATCAGAAGGCTGAACCCGTGCAGCGCAGGGAGAAGGGGGCACTGCCGCAGGCCGGTGGGTGTACGCAGCCTTGAGACCCTCTCGACGGTCAGTGATATTGCAGTTACCGTGTGTTGAGTTGGATACCGGGAGTGTGCTGGCCTCTGGGGGCGGGATGCAGCGCAGGGACGGGTTTCGGCGGATCATCAGCGAGTTCGGTGCAGCGTGCAAGCAGGCATTGCTGCACGGGCAGAAGGAAGCCGCGATCCGTCGCGCCGTGGAGACGCTTCTCGTCGACGCGGCGAACGTGTTAGGGCTACAGGCCGTCCTGCATGCCGAGGTAGCGATCGCCGCGCACCGAATCCGCCCCGACCTGGCTGTGCGGATCGGGAAGTTATCTCGCAACATCGTCGGCTACGTCGAGCTGAAGAGCCCGGACAAGAGTGTGATCCATCCTGGCGGACTGAACCAACGTGATCGACGGCAGTGGGAGGGCATGGCGAAGCTCCCCAACTTGATCTACACCAACGGCCAGACTTGGATCATGTATCGCTCAGCTTGATCATTAACCTCGCTGCTGTTTCAGGCGGACGTGTTCGGTGAGGGTTTCGATTCGTGTCACCCATCCCCGCATCTCGGGGGAACCTCAACCCGGCAC
>NZ_JBEYFC010000051.1:0-29989 GCF_040634175.1 Streptomyces sp. NPDC007162 | reverse complement strand
ATACCTTCGAAGCGGACGAAGGACGTGGAGAAAGGGTGACGGCGGGAACCGTCGCCGCACACGAGGGGGAGATTCCGTCATGGATCCCGTCAAGGGGCACGGAGAGACGCGGGTACGGGGCCTGGCCGCCCGGGCCGGCGGCTGGAGCGCGAGGCACCGCTGGGTCGCCGTCGGCATATGGGTGCTGTTCGTCGTCCTGGCGATGGGGCTGGGCTCGGCGGCCGGCCGGGTCGACGTCGACGAGGGCGACCAGCTCAAGGGCGAGACGCACACCGCCGCGCGGATCATCGACGACGCGGGGATCAAGGAGCCGGCGAGCGAGACGGTCCTGATCCAGTCCGGGGACGGCTCGGTCAAGGCCACGGACGCCGCGTTCCGGGCCGCCGTCGCGGACGTCGTGAAGGCCGTCGACGGCACCGGCGAGGTCACGGACGTCACCTCCCCCTACGACACCCGGACCATCTCGAAGGACGGCCGCAGCGCGCTCGTCCAGTTCGACATGCGCGGCGACGCCAAGACCGCGGGCGACCGGGTCGAGCCGGTGCTGAACGCCGTCCGGGGGGTGCAGAAGGCGCACGGTTCGCTGCGGATCGAGGAGATCGGCGGCGCCAGCATGAACAAGCAGTACGACGACGCCTTCGGCAAGGACTTCCAGCGGGCCGAGTACTCCGCCGTCCCGGTGGCCTTCGGCATCCTGCTGATCGCCTTCGGCGCCCTGGTGGCCGCGCTGCTGCCGGTCGGCCTGGCGATCACCGCGATCATGGCGACGATGGGCCTGATGGGGCTGGTCAGCCATCTGCAGCCGATGAGCGACACCGCCAACTCCGTGATGCTGCTGGTCGGCATGGCGGTAGGCGTCGACTACTGCCTGTTCTACCTGCGCCGGGAGCGCGAGGAGCGGGACGCCGGCCGGGACGCGGGAGCCGCGCTGCGGATCGCCGCCGCCACCAGCGGCCGGGCTATCATCGTCTCCGGTGTCACGGTGTGCGTGGCGATGGCGGGCATGCTGTTCACCGGGCTCGCCGAGTTCGAGGCGATGGGCCTGGCCTCCCTGATGGTCGTCGCGGTCGCCATGGTCGGCTCCGTGACCGTGCTGCCCGCGCTGCTCTCCCTGCTGGGCGAGCGGGTCGAGAAGGGCCGGCTCCCCTTCCTGCGCCGTCGCGGGCGCCGCGGCGGCCCCGCCGAGAGCCGCTTCTGGACGGCCGTGCTGCGCGGCGTGCTCGCCCGGCCGCTGGTCTCCGTGGTCGTGGCGGTCGGCGCGCTGCTCGCCGTCGCCGCGCCCGCCCTCGGCATGAAGACCTCCCAGCTCACCCTGGACCAGGAGTTCGGCCACTCGCTGCCCATCGTGGGCACCTACGACCGGCTGAACCAGGCCTTCCCGGGCGGTTCCGAACCCGCCGAGGTGGTCGTCAGGGCCAAGGACATCAACGCCCCCGAGGTGCGGCAGGCGCTGACCGACTTCCGGGAGCGGGCGATCAGCTCGGGCGCCTCGCGCGGCCCGGTCGACATCAAGCTGCACGACGACCAGAACGTCGCCCTGATATCCGTGCCGCTGGTGGGCGGCTCCGACCTGGACAAGGCCGGCCGGAGCCTGCGCACCCTGCGCGCCGAGGTGCGGCCCGCCACCCTCGGCAAGGTCTACGGCGTGCAGGCGCCGATCACCGGGAACGTCGCGGGCAACGAGGACTTCAACGACCAGCTGATGGGCTCGGTGGTCCCGGTCTTCGCCTTCGTGGTGGTCTTCGCCTTCCTCCTGATGCTGCTGTCGTTCCGGTCACTGACGGTCGCGATCACCTCGATCGTCCTCAACCTGCTCTCGGTGGGCGCCGCCTACGGCATCCTCGTCGCCGTCTTCCAGCACGGCTGGGGCGCCTCCCTGGTGGGTGCGGAGGGCGTCGGTGCGATCGTCACCTGGCTCCCGCTGTTCCTCTTCGTGATCCTGTTCGGCCTGTCCATGGACTACCACGTCTTCGTGGTCTCCCGGATCCGCGAGGCCCGGCTGCGCGGCCGCTCCACCAAGGACGCCATCCAGCACGGGGTGGTCACCACCGCCGGGGTCGTCACCAGCGCCGCCGTCATCATGGTCGCCGTGTTCGCGATCTTCGGCACGCTGTCCATGCAGTCGATGAAGCAGATGGGTGTGGGCCTGGCGGCGGCCGTCCTCATCGACGCGACGGTCATCCGTGGCGTGCTGCTCCCGGCGGTGATGGCTCTGCTGGGTGAGCGCAACTGGTACCTCCCGAACTGGCTGCGGTGGCTGCCGGACCTGTCCCACGACGAGTCGCCGGAGCCGGTGCGGTCGCCGGTGGCGCGGGACGAACCGGACCGGCTGCCGGTCTGAGCACCGCCTCTGGGCGCGGGGCCGTCGGCCGCCGGGGAGCATTTTTCGAAGAGGGGAGGGAGCTGAGGGCGCCGGACCAGCGGGTCGCCGCGGCCGGTGCGTGCGGCGGCGGCCGACCGCCTCGTGGGCGCCGCCTCGGTAACCGATGCCACGGCATCCCCCCTTTGCGCGGCCCGGCCGGGCCCGGACATGGTCGTGAAGGCGGCAGGTCTCGTCAAGACCTCGCGCACACGGTCCGACCTCCACGGATGCGAGACTGGCCGCCGGACGACGAGAAGCACACGCCGTGTGCACCCGCACAGCGGCGGGCGCGCGGGCAGCGACAACGGGAGGCGGACGATGGACGAGGCAACGGCGCGGGGCGTGCTGGCCGCGGCGGACGTACTGCCCGGTGCGGTGGCCGGTGCCTCGCTCCTGGCCCTGGGCGAGAACGCGGTGTTCGCCGCCGGGGACCTGGTGGTGAAGGTCGGCCGGGACGCCGAGCTGCTCGACCGGGCCCGGCGCGAGCTGGAGATCGCCGGCTGGCTGGCGGAGGCCGGGGCGCCGGCCGTACGGGCCGCCGGGCCGGAGGCACGGCTCGTCGAGGGCCACCCGGTGACGGTGTGGCACCGGCTGCCGGATCCGGTACGGCCGGCCGAACCGCGCGATCTGGCCGAACTGCTGCGGATCGTGCACGCACTGCCCGCCCCGCCCTTCGCACTGCCGCCCCGCGAGCTGCTGGGCGGCGTGGAGCGCTGGCTGCGGCTGGCCGGCGACGCGATCGACCCCGCCGACGCGGCGTACCTCCGGGAGCGGCGGGACGGTTTCGCGGCGGCCGCGGCCGCGCTGACGCCCCGCCTGACCCCGGGTCCGATCCACGGGGACGCGCTGCCGCGCAATGTGCACGTCGGCCCGGACGGCCCGGTCCTGGTCGACCTGGAGACCTTCTCATCGGACCTGCGCGAGCACGACTTGGTGGTGATGGCGCTCTCCCGCGACCGGTACGGCCTGCCGGCCGAGGCCTACGACTCGTTCACCGAGGCCTACGGGTGGGACGTGCGGGAGTGGGAGGGGTGCGGCGTGCTGCGCGGCGCCCGGGAGACAGCGAGCTGTGCCTGGGTGGCCCAGCACGCACCCAGCAACCCGAAGGCACTGGCGGAGTTCGGGCGCCGGGTGGCATCACTACGGGAGGGCGACGAGTCGGTTCGCTGGTACCCCTTCTGAGCGGCGGCCACCGAGGAGCGCCCCGCAGGGGCGCAGGGCTGTATTGATTGGGCGGCTACCGCCGCGTGGGCGCGACCGACCCCCACCGGCCCGCACTCAGACCACTTCGACCAGCTCCCGCAACGGCCAGGCTCCGTCCACCACCGCGTCAGCGTCCCCCTTGCGGCGCAGGAACTGCTGGAAATCCGCCGCCCACTGCGCGTACCACTCCACCTGACGCCGGTGCAGCTCCGCCGGACCCAGCGCCGCGACCTTCGGGTGGCGCTCGGCTATCGCGCCGGCCAGCCGGGCCGCGGCGAGGGCGTCGGCGGAGGCGTTGTGTGCGGCGGTGAGGGTGACGCCGTACTCGGCGCAGACCGCTTCCAGGTTGCGCTTGCCGCGACGGTAGCGGTCCACCCAGCGGTCGATGGTGTACGGGTCGACGACCGGCGCGGGGTCGACTCCGAGGCGGTCGGAGAGGGACGGGAGTCCGTGCCGGCGCAGTTCCGCCGAGAGCAGGGTGAGATCGAAGGTGGCGTTGTAGGCGACGACCGGGACGCCCGTCTTCCAGTAGCCGGTGAGGACGTTTGCGAGGGCGTCGGCGACCTGGTCGGCCGGTCTGCCCTCGGCCGTGGCGCGTTCGTTGCTGATGCCGTGCACCGCCACCGCGTCCGCCGGGATCTCCACGCCCGGGTCCGCCAGCCATTCACGGCGGCCCAGCTCCTGCCCGGCCCTGACCTCGATCACGGCCCCCGTGACGATCCGCGCCTCGCGCGGATCGGTACCCGTCGTCTCCAGGTCGAAGCCGATCAGGAGCTCCTGGTGCCAGCCCATGGGCGGCCCCCCTTCTTGGTGGTGCTTTCCCCCAGTGGTCTCCACCCTCGCATGCGCCACTGACAATGAGAGGACCGCGTTCCGCTTACCGGCACGCATCCCCCTCGCACCCGCCTCAGGAGACCGGGCGCGAATCCGCCCAAGCCATCTCGAACTCCTCGCGGTACGTCGGGAAGAGGCCCGTTTCCACCGGGTCGTCCGACTTGACCACCTTGTTGCCGTTGCGCAGCACCAGCACCGGCGACTCCATCCCGCGGGCGCCGCGCAGATAGGACTGGATGACCGCGATGCCGTCGGCGCCGTCGCCGTCCACCAGGTAGGCGGAGAACCGGGGCGTGTCGTCGTACACCTGGATCTCGAAGGCGCCGGGGTCGCGCAGCCGGGAGCGGACCCGGCGCATGTGGAGGATGTTCATCTCCACCGAGCGGGCCAGTTCGCCCCGCTTCATCCCGAGCTCGCGCTCGCGGCGCTTGACGGCGCTGGAGGCCGGGTTGAGGAAGAGCAGGCGGATCCGGCAGCCGGTCTCCGCGAGGCGGACCAGGCGGCGACCGGAGAAGTTCTGCACGAGCAGGTTGAGGCCGATGCCGGTGGCGTCCAGCCGGCGGGCGGCGCCGAAGAGGTCCTCGGCCGGGAACTGGCGCATCAGGCGCACCCGGTCGGGGTGGACCGCGACGACGTCGGCGTACCGGTCGCCGACGAGGTCCTCGACCGCGTCCACCGGCAGCCGGCGCGCGGAGGGCACGTCACCGCCGGCGCCGAGCATCTCCAGGAGCCGGGCGGAGGCGCGTTCGGCCTGGTCGAGGACGGCACCGGACAGGGCGCGGTTGCGGGAGACGACGTTCCGGGTCACCTCCAGCTCGTCGAGGGCGAGTTCGACGTCCCGGCGTTCGTCGAAGTACGGCTCGAAGCAGGGCCAGTGCTGCACCATCAGCTCGCGCAGCTGCGGCAGGGTGAGGAAGCTGAGCACGTTGTCGTCGGCGGGGTCGAGCAGGTAGCCCTTGCGGCGGCTGACCTCGCGGACCGCGACCGCCCGCTGGACCCACTCCTGGCCGGCCGGACCGGCCGCGGCGACCACCCACTCGTCGCCGTGGACGGGTTCGTAGACGGGCCGCAGCACGGCGGCCACGACGGCGCGCATCCGCTGTTCGACGAGGTTCAGCCAGATGTAGGCCCGGCCGGCCCGCTGGGCGCGCGTACGCACCTCGAGCCAGGCGTCGGCGTCCCACTCCAGCTCCGGCCCGATGGAGCCCGTGGCGTCCATCGGCCGGGCCAGGGACACCGCGCCGGGCGGGACGTCTGTGGAGTTCCCCTCGTGACCCTCGTCACCAGGGGGCAGCTCCAGGCCTCCCGAGCCCACCCGTGCACCGCCTTCCGCTCCCCCGAGCTCTCCCCATGCCAACGATCAAGGAAGGGTACTCCGGGAGCGGTCGGCGGTGCAGCCGGATGCACAGGTCGTTTCTCAACTACCGTTTCCGGGCTGACCGTTCTGATCGGCGAGGGCGGCCGGAGTGAGCGGATTCATAGCGGTGACGTCACGCGGCGCGATGGAGAAGCCCTGCCAGTGGACCGGCATCGGCTGCTGGTCCTCGTCGCGCGCGATGTGGTGGAAACCGACGTTCACCCAGACCACGGGGTTGGTGAGGGTCTGCCCGTTGACCCACTGGTCGACGTTCTTGGGGTGGCCGTTCGCGCAGCCCGGGTTGTTGCTGGCGAACTGCTCGCACTTGTCGTACTGGGTGAAGTAGACGTCGTGCTTGGTGAAACCGTGACCCGGGTACTTGTTGGTGGCGCCCTGGACGATCTCGTACGAACGGGCGTGGCCGTCCTTGTTCTTGCCGGCCGTGCTGACCACGCGCCACCAGCGCATGTTCTTGGAGTCGCCGGCGAGTTCCTTGGTGACGCTGGTGCGGGTGGTCCTGTTGGTCGGCGCCTCCTGTCCGCGCGCCGGTGCGCTGACCACCGAGTCGTACTGCTCGACACGGCTCTTGGAGGAGCCGTCGAGGTCGAAGTCCAGCTTCCAGAACACGTTGTGGGCGTGGCTGGTGGCGTAGGCGTGGGCGCCCTTGCCGATCGGCCAGCCGCGGCCGTCACCGGCGTCGTAGTCGCCCGGCGAGAGGCTGCCGGTGGCGCCGACGTTCATGTTGATCGTGCCGTCGTCCTGGAAGCGCCACTCGGTCATGTACTCGTACCAGCCGACCTTGTTGACGCTGTAGACCAGCAGGTCCTTGCCCTGCTGCTGGTACACCCGGTTGCCGGTGTCGGCCTGCATCCGGTACGCGTGGCCGCGGGGACGGGTGGTGGTGCACAGGCCGTTGACGCTCGGGTGCGTCGGGTCCCACGCGTCGGGCACCTTGACGGTCCTGATGGTGCCGCCGGGGCACTCGGCCGGGGCCAGCGGCATCAGGCCCTGGGCGAAGCCGAAGCCGGTCAGGTCGTCGTACTCGACGCTGCCGTCGTCGTAGGGGACGTCGATCTGGGCGAGGCGGGCGCTGGAGAGGACCTTGATGGGGGCGGCCTCGCCCTTGGGCTGGTAGGAGATGTGCTCCAGGACCAGGCCTGCCTTGCTGTCGTAGCGCCAGCACATCCGCCAGGTGGTGCCGGTGGAGAGCTTCTGCTCGATGCGGTAGGCGGCGGAGCAGTCGGCGGCCGCGGCGGCCGCCCTGGGCTGGGCGGCGGCCGGACCGGCCGCCGTGGTGGCGCCGGCCGCCAGGGCGGCGGCGGACAGGCCCACGGCGGCCGTCCTGCGGGCACGGCGGATTCTGTTCGGGTGCATGACGAAGTGACTCCTGGTACGGGAGATGCCCGGTGGAGGGGTGAACGGGGAGCCCGGCTCAGCGGCCGAGCTTCACGACCTTGCGCGCGCTCAGGTCGACGATGAACGACCTGGCGTCGATCCACGGCCCGTTCTTCACCTTCGGGAAGAGCCGCACGCAGCGGTGTTCGCCGCACGTGTCGAGCGCGGCCGGCTGGGCGCCCGGGGTGGCGCGGTAGACCGCGCTGTTGAGCAGCAGCTGCCGCTCGGGGTCGGTCAGCTGCTGACCGGTGGCGTCCTTGAAGTCCGCCTTCAGGCCGGCGCCGAGCGGGTCGGCGATCAGCAGCCTGAGGGCTTCGACGTTCTCGTCGTGGCTGAGCGGCGGCTGGACGCCCTGCCGGGTGGTGGTCTGCTCGACCTTGCCGGTGGCGAGGTCGACGGTCCGGGTGACGAGGCTGTCGTCGCGGTAGTCGTAGAACGTGACGTCCGCCCGGCGCGGTGCGTTCGCGCTGTCCAGTTCGTCCGCGTCCGGCTCGGCGAGGTCGACGCTGAGCCGCTGTGGGCCGCGGCGGCCCTCGACGTTCTCGCCGACGTCGAACATCTGCCGGCTCAGGGCGAGCTGCTCGACGCGCTTGGTCTCGTCGTCGGTCAGCGGGTCACCGCCCGTGCCCTTCGCGCCCTCGGCGGGCGCCTGTTCCACCACACCGCCCTTGACGGCGTCCCGCCCCCGGCCCGCCTGCTGCGCGGCGGCCGCCCCGGTCCCGTCGCGCCCTTGCGGCTCGTCGGCCCCTGCCGTACCCGGCAGGGTGATCCCGACCATCACGGCGGTCCCCGCCACCGCCAGTCCCGCACCGGCCACCACCTTGCCCAGATGGCGGTGCACTATCTTGCGCACATCTTCCCCCTACTCCCCCTTGGTCACAGGGAGTACGTGTCTGCCCCACTGGTTCGGCACACTTCGCCACATGGGCCGCTGTGTGCACTGGTCGCCGGGTAAGAGGGACGTAAGTCAGGAGGGGTTCCATTACTTTCGGGCAGACTCATGACCAAGGCGCCCCTGGGCGTAACGCACACCTGGAAGAGTCGACTTCATGCAGGTCTGGCCTGGAGAGGCATATCCGCTCGGCGCGACGTACGACGGCGCCGGGACCAATTTCGCGGTGTTCACGGAGACCGCGGACCGAGTGGAGCTGTGTCTGCTGCACGACGACGGCTCCGAGACGGCGGTGGAACTGCGCGAGAGCGACGCCTTCGTACGGCACGCGTACCTGCCGGGCGTGATGCCGGGGCAGCGCTACGGCTTCAGGGTGCACGGCCCGTACGATCCCGGGCGCGGGCTGCGCTGCAACTCGGCGAAGCTGCTGCTCGACCCGTACGCGAAGGCGGTCAGCGGGTCGGTGCGCTGGGGCGAGGAGGTGTACGGCTACCACTTCGGCGACCCCGACAAGCGCAACGACCTGGACTCGGCGCCGCACACCATGACGTCGGTGGTGGTCAACCCGTACTTCGACTGGGGCGACGACCGCCGGCCACGGACCGAGTACCACCACACGGTGATCTACGAGGCCCATGTGAAGGGCCTGACCATGCGCCATCCGGGCCTGCCCGAGGAACTGCGCGGCACCTACGCGGGTCTCGCGCACCCGGCGCTGATCGAGCACCTGGTGGAGCTGGGGGTGACCGCGCTGGAGCTGATGCCGGTCCACCAGTTCGTGAACGACCACCGGCTGGTCGACATGGGGCTGAACAACTACTGGGGCTACAACACCATCGGTTTCTTCGCCCCGCACAACGCGTACGCCTCCTGGGGCGACCGCGGCCAGCAGGTCCTGGAGTTCAAGTCGGCGGTCCGGGCGCTGCACGAGGCGGGGATCGAGGTGATCCTGGACGTGGTCTACAACCACACCGCCGAGGGCAACCACCTGGGTCCGACGCTGTCCTTCCGGGGTCTGGACAACCCGTCGTACTACCGGCTGACGGACGATCCGCGCTACTACATGGACACCACCGGCACCGGGAACTCGCTGCTGATGCGGTCCCCGCACGTGCTCCAGATGATCATGGACTCGCTGCGGTACTGGGTGACCGAGATGCATGTCGACGGCTTCCGCTTCGACCTCGCGGCGACCCTCGCGCGGCAGTTCCACGAGGTGGACCGGCTGTCGTCGTTCTTCGACCTGGTGCAGCAGGACCCGGTGGTCTCCCAGGTGAAGCTGATCGCCGAGCCCTGGGACGTGGGCGAGGGCGGCTACCAGGTGGGCAACTTCCCGCCGCTGTGGACCGAGTGGAACGGCAAGTACCGCGACACCGTGCGCGACCTGTGGCGCGGCGAGCCGCGCGCGCTCGCGGAGTTCGCGTCCCGGCTGACCGGCTCCTCCGACCTCTACCAGGACGACGGCCGCCGGCCGCTGGCCTCCATCAACTTCGTGACCTGCCACGACGGCTTCACCCTGCACGACCTGGTGGCGTACAACGAGAAGCACAACGAGGCCAACGGTGAGGACAACCGGGACGGCGAGAGCCACAACCGGTCGTGGAACTGCGGGGTCGAGGGGCACACCGACGACCCCGGCGTCCTCGAACTGCGCGAGCGGCAGATGCGGAACTTCATCGCCACGCTGATGCTGTCCCAGGGCGTCCCGATGATCGGCCACGGCGACGAGTTCGCGCGCACGCAGCAGGGCAACAACAACGCGTACTGCCAGGACAACGAGCTGTCCTGGGTGGACTGGCCGGCTCCCGAGGACGACGCCGGGCTGCTGGCCTTCACCCGCGCGATGGCAAGGCTGCGCAAGGAGCACCCGGTCTTCCGGCGCCGTCGCTTCTTCCACGGCCGGCCGGTGGAGGGCACCCACGACGAGCTCTCCGACATCGCCTGGTTCACCCCCGAGGGCCATGAGATGGCCCAGCAGGACTGGGACTCGGCGCAGGCCTCGGCCCTGACGGTGTTCCTCAACGGCAACGCGATCTCGGAACCGGGCATGCGCGGGGAGCGGATCGCCGACGACTCGTTCCTGCTGATGTTCAACGCGTCGCCGGAGCCGCTGGAGTTCCTGGTGCCGGTGAACCACGGACGGCAGTGGGAGGTGGTGGTCGACACGGCACGGGCCGAGGGGGTGCCACCGGGGCCGAAGGTGGACGCGGGGGCGAAGCTGACGCTGGTGGAGCGGAGCCTGACCGTCCTGAAGAGGCCGGCCTAGGGATGTGCGCCACGCGGGCGCGACCAGCCCCCACCGACCCGCACCGTGACACGAATCCCGACGAGACGGGTACATACGTCCGCATGACAGCCGAGCGAACCGCCCCCGCCGTGCCGACCTCCACCTACCGCCTCCAGCTCCAGCCGGACTTCCCCTTCTCGGCCGCCGAAGCCGCAGTCCCCTACCTCGCCTCGCTCGGCGTCTCCCACCTCCATCTCTCCCCCGTCCTGGAGGCCGTCCCCGGCTCCACGCACGGCTACGACGTCGTCGACCACGCGCGCGTGCGCGAGGAACTCGGCGGCGAGGACGGGCTCCGCGCGCTCTCGGGCACCGCGCGGGCGCACGGTCTCGGTCTGGTCGTGGACATCGTGCCGAACCACATGGCCATGTCGCCCCGGCACAACCACGCCCTGTGGGAGGTGCTGCGGGAGGGCCCGAAGTCGCCGTACGCGCGCTGGTTCGACATCGACTGGGAGGCACAGGGCGGGCAGCTGCTGGTACCGGTGCTCGGCGCGCCGGTCGGCGAGGTGCTCGGGCAGCTCACGGTCGACGGCGAGGTGCTGCGCTATCACGAGCACGCCTTCCCGCTCCGCGAGGGCACCGCCGAGCTGCCGCTGCCGGAGCTGCTGGACGCCCAGTGGTACCGCCCGGTGTGGTGGCGGCTGGCCCGGACCGAGCTGAACTACCGGCGGTTCTTCAGCATCTCGGAGCTGATCGGGGTGCGGGTGGAGGACCCCGAGGTGTTCGACGCCACCCACGCCAAGATCCTCCAGCTGCTGCACGAGGGCGTGCTGGACGGGCTGCGGATCGACCACCCCGACGGGCTCGCCGACCCCACCGGCTATCTCGCCCGGCTGCACGAGGCGACCGGCGGGCGCTGGACGGTGGTGGAGAAGATCCTGGCCGACGGCGAGCACCTGCCGGCCGGCTGGCCGGTCGCCGGGACCACCGGGTACGACGCGCTGCGGCACGTGGACGGCCTGTTCACGGACCCCACCGGGGCGGGCGAACTGCTGCGCCACTACCGGCGGTTCGCGGCCCCGGGGACCGACCGCGGCGGCGACTGGGAGGCGACGGTCCGGCGGGCCGCGTACCAGGTGGTCACCCACGAGCTGGCCACCGAGACGGACCGGCTGACACGGGTGGCCGCGCGGGTGTGCGCGGCCTCGCCGGACCCGGCGCTGCGCGACCGGGCCCCCTGGGCGTTGCGCACCGCCCTCCAGGAGCTGCTGGTACGGCTGCGCGTGTACCGGCCGTACGGCGTCGGCGACGCGGCCGCCGTGGTCACGGAGCAGGCCGCCGAGGAGGCCCGGCGGGCGTTCCTGGTGCCCGAGGAGGGCGGAGCGGTGGACGTGGTGCGCCGGCTGCTGGTGGCCGGGGACACGCCGGGCTCCGACGAGCTGCGGGTGCGGTTCGCGCAGACCGCCTCGGCACTGCGCGCCAAGTCCGTGGAGGACACCGCGTTCTACCGCTACGTGCCGCTGCTGTCGGCGACCGAGGTGGGCGGCGACCCGGGCCGCCCGGGCGTCTCCCCCGACGACTTCCACGCGTACTGCGCGCGCGTGCAGCGCGACTGGCCGCTCACCGGGACGGTGGTGACGACGCACGACACCAAGCGCAGCGCCGACGTGCGCGCGGCGCTGGCCGTGCTGACGGAGTGTCCGGAGCGCTGGGCGGACGTGCTCGCCGAGGTGAGCCGGGAGGACGGGGGGTCGCCGGACGCCCAGCTGGCCTGGGCCGCCTGGCAGACGGTGTTCGGACTCGGTCCGGCCGCCCCGGAGCGGGTGCGTGAGGCGTTGCTGAAGCATGTGCGCGAGGCCGGCCTGTACACGAGCTGGACGGAGCAGGAGCCGCCGTACGAGGAGGCGGTGGACGCGTTCGTCGCGGCGGGGCCGTGCGGGGCGCCGGGCGAGCGGGTGGCGGCCTTCCGCGCGTCGCTGGCCGCGCCGGTCCGGGCGAACGTGCTCGGCACGGCTCTGGTCCATCTGACGATGCCGGGGGTGCCGGACGTCTATCAGGGCACGGAGGGCGAGTTCCGGGCGCTGGTGGACCCGGACAACCGCCGTCCGGTGGCCTTCCCGCCCGCCGGTGCGGGCGAGAAGGACGCGGTGACGGCGGCGGCGCTGCGACTGCGGGCGCGGCGGCCGGACGTCTTCGGGGACACGGCGGCGTACACCCCGCTGGCGGCCGAGGGTCCGGCGGCGGCGCACTGTGTGGCGTTCGCGCGCTCCGGTGCGGTGGTCACGGCGGTGACCCGGCTGTCGCTTCGGCTGGCCGCGGCGGGCGGCTGGCGGGACACGGTCCTGCCGCTGCCGCCGGGCCGGTGGGCCGACCTGCTGGCGCCGGGGCGGGTGTTCACCGGGCACGCGCGCGTGGCCGAGTTGTTCGAGGGGCTGCCGGTGGCGCTGCTGGAGCGCGTGGGCGACTGAAGCACCTCCACGTTCACCCATATGAGTGAATTCGAAGCACGCTTGGGGTGTTGCTCGCGCCGGTGGTGCGCGGCTCGCGTCGACGCTGGGCGCGCGGAGCCCTTCCGCGCCCCGGCCGCGCTCCGCGAGCCTGCCTGCGGCGACGGCCCGGAGGGACCACCGGAAATGCCTTCGGGCGCCCCCCGGAGCCTCCCCGGGGAGGTTCTTGACAGTTCACCTATCCCGTGGGGGACTGGAGAAAGCGAAGCAGGGCGGACAAGACGGGGGTGAGTCTCCTGCCGGAGCTGCGTTACCCCAGCGTTCCCGAACTGGTCGCGACCGCCCGGGCGCTGGCCGCTCTGCGGCCCGGCCTGTGCAGGTTGCGGCAGATCGGCGTCTCCCGCGCGGGCAGACCGCTGCACCTGCTCTCCATGGGACACGCCCCACGGGCGGTGCTGGTGGTCGCGGGCGCCCACGCCAACGAGCCGACCGGGGGCGGCACGCTCCAGGCACTGGCCGAGCGGGTGCTGAACGAGCGCGAACTGCGCACCGGGACCTCCTGGCACTTCCTGCTGTGCGCGGACCCGGACGGCGCGAGCCTGCACGTCACTCCGGCCCCGCGCAGTCTGTTCGACTACCACCTCGGCTTCTACCGCCCGTCGGGTCCCGAGCAGCCGGAGTGGTCGCCTTCGGTACTGCCGCCCGACCGCCTGCCGCCCGAGACCGTGGCCCTGCTCGGGGTGATCGACGAGCTGCGCCCCTACCTCCAAGTGTCCCTGCACGGCACCGACCTGGGCGGCAGCTGGGTGCAGCTGACGAGGGACGTACCGGGGCTCGCCGAGCCGTTCGCGAAGTCCGCCGCGGAGCTTCACATCCCGGTCGAGACGGGTGCCTCGGACGCCGCGGGCTGGCCGGCCTCCGGGCCCGGCGTGCGGGTGATGCCGGAACCCGGGTCGGGGGTGGCGTACCCGAGCATGCCGGACGACGCACGGCACAGCACCTGGTACCACGCGCACCGCTACGGCGGTCTGACGGCGGTCGTGGAGGTGCCGATGTGGGCGAGCGACCTGGTCGACGACCCGGCGCCGCACCCGGCGCCGGCGGCGGCGATGCGGCTGCTGGCGCAGCGGTTGCTGCGGGACTCGCGGGAGGTGGAGCGGGTGCTGGCCGAGGCGCTGCCGCGGCTGGACGGCCCGGACGGGCCGCTGCTGCGGGCGGCCCGGTGGGCCCTGGGGCTCATCCCGGGGCTGGCGCAGGACTGGATCCTGCGGCCGCCGATCGACACCACCAGGGCGTACATCGGCAGCGTGGACGCCTTCGGGCGGCGGCTGCCGCTACGGGCGGCGTCGATGCTGCTGCGGGTGCTGCGGGAGGCGGACGACCGCGCGGCGCCGCGCCTGGAGGAGCTGGTGGCCTCCTGGTGCGACGCGTACGCGGAGCGTTTCCAGGCCCGTTGGGTACCGTTGGAGCGCCAGGTGGAGCACCAGTCCCGGACGGTGCTGGCGGCCGCGCAGCACGCACGCGAGCAGGCGGCGTGACACCAAGGGGTGCCGGGCGGACCGGGCGGCCTCAGTCCAGGGCGAAGACCGGCCCCGTGCGCGACGCCAGCACGCAGCCGTTCGAGAACCTCTCCCGGTACGCGATCGGCCGTCCGTTCCACTCTCCGCGTGCCTGGGCGGTCACAGGCGCGTAGACCATCGGGCACATCGCGCCCTTGACCGGGGCGAGACGCGCGATGTCGCCGCCCACCGCGTCCAGTTCGGCACAGGCGTCGGCCGCGCGTGCGTAGCCCTGGGGCGGATCGCACAGCAGCAGCGCGCCGCGCGTGCCGGAGGCTCCGTCGCCCCGGGTGACGGTCAGGTACAGGTAGTCGCCGCCCGTGTGGCGCGGTGCGAAGGCCTGGGCGGGGGCGGCGGCGAGCAGGGCGGCGGACGCCAGCAGGGCACCGCAGGCCGCTGTCGCTTTGCTGAGACGGGTCATTCCCCGTGCATCGGCAGGACGGGCTCGGTCCCCCAGCCCTGCTCACCCGAACGAGCGGCCACGCGCGCGTGGCGGTGCGCCAGTTCGAACGCGCTCAGGACCACCCGGGTCTGGTACTCGGCCTGGCGTGCGACCGGGATCCACCGGGCGCCCAGGTTGTCCTGGTAGTCCGCGCACCAGGTGTCGATCAGCCGGTCCAGGTCGGGCAGGGCGCCGGCCGGGTCCCGCCCGGTGCTGCGCAGCAGCCGGTGCAGCAGCCCCGCGGTGCGCAGGGCCAGCCGGCGCCCGGCGATGCGCAGGGCGGCCAGGTGGGCGGTGCTGAGCGGGGGCAGCGGCCGGGCGCTGCCTGCGTCGGTGCCGGGATCCCAGGCGTGGGCGAGGCCGGGGCCGACGAGCAGGTAGTCGTCGACCGGCGCGAGCAGCCGGGCCGCGTCCGGCGCCGCGGCCAGCTGGGGCCTGATGCGGGCCAGGACGGCGTCCAGGAGGACCGTGTCGTGGCGCAGGGTCCGGCTGACGGCACGCAGCGCCGCGTCCCGGTCGGCGGGCGGTGCGCCGTCCTGGACGGCGGCCACGCCCCACATGGGCGCCTCGACGATGGCGGTGACGGTGCCGTGCCGGTGCGGGTGGAACCAGGTGGACTCGACGGCCGCCTCGGTGATGGCGGCGGCCAGGTCGCCGCGCCGGGGCGGTGGCACGCGGTACACGGCCGGGCCGAGGGTGGGCCAGTACAGGGTGTCGTAGGCGCCCAGTTCCCGGGGGATGCCGAGCCGGGTGGCCGTGTGCGCGACACGCTGCGCGAGCCCCGGCAGGTCGCGGGTCAGCTCGACGAAGCCGCCGCCGACGTCGACGCCGTGCAGCGAGCACTGGAGGAAGGGCCGCAGTTCGTCCTGGAGGTCGAGCAGCGCCCGGGTCTCGGGCAGGGCCACGGCGTCCGGCCCCTCGGGCAGCCATTCGGGCTGTTCCAGAAAGCCGGGGCGGAAGAAGTTCCGGAAGTAGTGGCCCAGGGTGTACGGGCCCGCCAGCCAGCCCTCGTTGCGGCGGGAGCCGTCCGGGTCGAGGCAGAGCAGCAGGTTCCAGGTGACGTCGGCGTCCTCGGTGAGCCGGGCGTCGGCGAGGATCCGGTCGGCGAGGCGCAGCACGGTGGCGCCGCCGACGGGTTCGTTGGCGTGCGGGCCGGCGACGACGAGGGCGTGCCGGGCGCCGTGACCGATGGAAAGCAGCCACATCGGGGTGCCCGCGCGGGACGTCCCGACCCTCCGCAGGCGGGCGTCCCGGGGGCGGTCGGCGACCAGCGCGGCCGCCCGGGAGGCCAGTTCGTCGACGGACGGGTAGCGGAGGAGTGGCGGCAGGGCACACACCTCCACATTGCGGTGCCGTCGGTTCACATGATGTGTATGGCGTACACACAGTCAGTCACGACTCGTGGGGTACGTCAACACCACGACCGACAAACACTTTTCGGCCAACCCGTACGACGGGACGGTCAGGCGCTCGCGAGCCGGAAGCACATCCGGCCGAAGCCGACCTGGTCGCCCTCGCGCACGACGGCGGCACCGGTCACCCGGCGGCCGTTCACGGTCGTGCCGTTGGTGGAGCCGAGGTCCCTGAGGATCCACAGGCCGCCCTGGTGGCGGAGTTCGGCGTGCACCCGGGAGACGGTCTCGTGGTTGAGCCGCAGGCCGTTGGCGGGGTCGCGGCCGATGCGCAGCGGGTGGCCGTGGCCCGGGTGCGGCAGCAGCAGCTTGGGCAGCCGCTCGGCCTGCCAGGCCCGGCGCAGCCGCACGGTGAAGCCGGAGACGGCCTCGACGGTGCCGAAGAGCAGGCGCGCGAAGCGGCTCTCCTGGGGCAGGTCGGCGGTGAGCGCGGCGAGTTCGTCCGCGCGACGGGCGGCGAGCGCCAGCTCCATGCGGCGCACGAAGGTGTCGTGCGACAGCCGTCCCATGGCGACGCCGTCCCGCAGCGCGCTCAGCGCCTTGTCGCGCTCCGCGTCGGACAGCCGTGCCGGGTAGGTGTTGAACTCGAAGGACGACGTCACGCTGCTGATTCTGGGTCAGTGAATCCCGGGTGTCCAGAAAACGGGAAAACGGCCGTCACGCGCGCGTACGTACGACGACACCCGCCGGGAAAGGGCCGATATCAAAAGCGGACTGATCTCCTTCGCGGCACCATGGAAGGACTACCTCACGATGAGCCAGACGAAGGGGACCGTCCGTGCAGTTCGAGGTGTGGGCACCGCAGGCAGACCGGGTGACGCTCCATTGCGACGGCGCCGCGCGCGCGTTGGAGCCTGATCCACGGCGGGCGGGCTGGTGGGCCGGGGAGGCGGCCGCCGGGGACGGCACCCGGTACGGGTTCGCGGTGGACGGCGGTCCCGTGCTGCCCGACCCGCGCTCGCGCCGCCAGCCGGACGGACCGGACGGGCTCAGCGCGGTCGTCGACCACGGCCGGTACGAGTGGCGGGCCGGCTGGCCGGGCCGCGGGCTGCCGGGCGCGGTGCTCTACGAGCTGCACGTGGGCACCTACACCCCCGAGGGCACCCTGGACGCCGCCGCGGCCCGGCTGGAGCACCTGGTGGAACTGGGTGTCACCCATGTGGAGTTGATGCCGCTCTGCCCGTTCCCCGGCCGGCACGGCTGGGGGTACGAAGGAGTCTCCCTCTGGGCGGTGCACGAGCCGTACGGCGGCCCCGAGGCACTCAAACGGTTCGTCGACCGGGCGCACGCGCTGGGACTCGGCGTCGTCCTGGACGTCGTCCACAACCACCTCGGGCCGTCCGGCAACCACCTGCCCGCGTTCGGCCCGTACTTCACCGAGACGCACCACACGCCGTGGGGCGCGGCGGTCAACCTGGACGCGCCCGGTTCGGACGAGGTACGCGCGTTCCTGGTGGGCAGCGCGCTGGCCTGGCTGCGCGACTACCGCGTCGACGGGCTGCGGCTGGACGCGGTGCACGCCTTGTGCGACACCCGCGCGTGCCACTTCCTGGAGGAGCTGTCGGCGGCGGTGGCGGAGCTGGCGGGCGAGTCGGGCCGCCCGTTGTTCCTGATCGGCGAGTCCGACCTGAACGACCCCCGGGTCATCACCGCCCGCGCGGAGCACGGGTTCGGCCTGGACGCGCAGTGGAACGACGACTTCCACCACGCCCTGCACACCGCGCTGACCGGCGAGTCGCAGGGCTACTACGCCGACTTCGCGCGCGACCCGTTCGCCGCCCTCGCCAAGACGCTCACCGGCGGCTACTTCCACGACGGCACCTACTCCAGCTTCCGGGGGCGCCACCACGGCCGTCCGCTGGACCGTGCGCGGGTGGCGGGGCACCGCCTGCTCGGCTACACCCAGACCCACGACCAGGTCGGCAACCGCGCCCAGGGCGACCGGCTCTCGGCGTCCCTCTCCCCCGGCCTGCTGGCCTGCGCGGCCACGCTGACGCTCACGGCGCCGTTCACGCCGATGCTGTTCATGGGCGAGGAGTGGGCGGCCGGCACCCCCTGGCAGTTCTTCACCGACCACACGGACCCGGATCTGGCGGAGGCGGTGCGGCGGGGCAGGCGCCGGGAGTTCGCGGCGCACGGCTGGGCGGAGGAGGACGTGCCCGATCCGCAGGATGTGGCGACCCGGGAGCGGTCGTGCCTGGACTGGTCGGAACCGGAACGCGCACCGCACGCGCGCGTGCTGGCCTGGTACCGCGGGCTGATCGCCCTGCGCCACGAACAGCCGGACCTCACCGACCCCGACCTCGCGGACACCAAGGTGGCGTACGACGGGGCGGCCCGCTGGCTGGCGTTCCGCCGCGGGGACGTGCGGGTCGCGGTGAACCTGGGCACGTCGGAGGCGGCCATCCCGCTCGGCACCGGCCGCGTGGAGGTATTGGCCGCGTGGGACCCGGTGACGGCACCGGACACCGACGGGGTGCTGCGGGTACCGGGCGAGTCGTGCGTGGTGCTGACACAGGCGTGAACGCGGGCGCGGGGCCCGGCCGGGGACGCGGGTGTGGGTTCGGTGGTGTGGGTTGGCGTGGTGGGCGGGTGCCTGGGCGGCCTACGGTTCCTCGTCGGCCTCGGTGTCCTCGCGCAGCTCCGTCACCCGTTCCAGCAGGATCGTCTCCCAGGCGTGCCGGAGCTGGCTGCGCAGCAGCGGCAGGGGACTGTCGTCGCGGCCTTCGAGGCGGTCGGTGAGGCGGATGACGGTGTCGCAGCGGGCCAGCCACAGACCGCGCAGGCAGGGGCGGGCGCCGTACCCGGCGAGCGTGGCCGCGCGGACGGCCGCGCCGGAGCCGACCGCGAGGGCGAGGCCGGCGATGTCCTCGGCGGGGTCGCCGACCGCCGTGTCGGTCCAGTCGAGGACGCCGCGCACCCTGCCGTCGGCGCTGACCACCAGGTGCTCGCCCTTGAGGCCGTGGTGGGCCAGGACGGCCGTGCCGGGCTGTGCGGCGAGCTGGGCCGCACCGGGCCGGGTGAGCTGGTGCAGCCGGGCCGGGTCGAACTCGTCGGCGGCGGTGAGGCGTTCGGCGGCGGCCACGGCCATCCGGCGCAGCGCCTCCAGGGAGCGCGGCGCGGCGCGCGGCACACCGAGCGTCTCGGCCTGCCGTACGGGCACCTCGCGCAGCCCGGTGAGCAGCCCGGCCAGATCGGCCTCGCCGACCGCGGAGACGTCGTGCTCCTCGGCCGTGCCGCCGGGGATCACGGTGTCCAGTGTGTAGGTCAGCCCCGGCGACCACTCGCCGTGCGCGACGCTGACGGGGACGGCGACGGGCAGGTGCGGGCGTACCAGGTCGCGCAGGCGCAGCTCGCGGCGCTGGCGCACGGCGGCGTCGCGGTCCGGGGCGAGGCGCAGCACATGGCGGGCACCGACCCACCAGGTGGAGTGCTCGCCACCCTCCGCGACGGGCCGGACCTCGGGTCCTGAGGCAGCGTCCGCGCTCTCCTTGAGCAGCGAACGGACCAGTCGGCGGACGGTGTCCGCGGTGGGAGTCGGTGCCTGGGTCATGGATCGCGCCATTGCCGTTCGGGGTGGGTGGGGGCGAGGTGGTGCTGCCGGGGCCGGCCCGGGGCCGGGGCGGTCAGCCCACTACGACCATCTCGCGGGTGGTGTTGTTGAAACGACGTCCGCCTTCGTCGGTCACCGTGACGATGTCCTCGATCCGCACGCCGAAGCGGCCGGGCAGATAGATGCCGGGCTCCACGGAGAAGCACATCCCGGGCACGAGCGGTTGCTCCTCGCCCTCGATCATGTACGGCGGCTCGTGCGTGGTGACGCCGATGCCGTGGCCCGTGCGGTGGATGAAGAACTCGCCGTACCCGGCGCCGGTGATGACCGCACGGGCGGCCCGGTCGACCTCCTGGCAGGCGGCGCCGGGGCGGACGGCCCGGCAGCCGGCCTCCTGGGCGGCGCGCACGATGTCGTGCACCTCGCGTTCCTCCGCGGTCGGCGGCCCCACGTGCACGGTGCGGGTGGTGTCGGAGCCGTAGCCGTCCTTGAGGCCGCCGAAGTCGAGGACGACCATGTCCCCGTCCTGGATGACGCGGTCGCCGACCTCGTGGTGCGGGTTGGCGCCGTTGGGACCGGAGCCGACGATGGTGAAGTCGACCTGTTCGTGGCCGAAGCGGCGCAGCAGGTCGGCGAGGTCGTGGCCGACGTCGGACTCGCGGCGGCCGGCGAAGGGAACCTTGCGGATCTCCTCGAACGTCTCGTCGGCGGCAGCTCCGGCGGCCGCGAGGAGTTCCAGCTCGGCGGCGTCCTTCACGGCGCGGAGCATGGGCAGCGCGTCGGTGAGGGAGGCGTACTCGGTGCCCGGGAGGGTCTTCTGCAGGCCCAGCAGGTGCATGGCCCAGGCGTTGTCGCTGATGCCGAACCGGCCGGTGGTGCCGAGCAGGTCCGCGGTGACCGCGTAGGGGTCCTTGCCGTCGGTCCAGTCCCGCAGGGTGAGGGCCGGCGCGGCCTCGGCCTTCTCGGCGTCCGGGGCCTCCAGGGTGGGGACGACCAGGACGGGGTCCCTGCCGGGGGTGAGGACGAGGAGCGTGAGCCGTTCGGTGACGGCGGTGGGGGTGTAGCCGGTGAGCCACACCATGTCGGGGCCCGGGGCGATCAGGAGGCCGGCGAGTCCGGCGTCCGCCGCGGTGTGCGCCGCGCGCGTCATGCGGGCCCGGTAGTCGTCGGCGGTGAAGGGCGCGGGCTTGCTGCCGGTCATCCAGGGCCTCCTTGCGCGGGTGCGGGGGCGGTACGGCCTCGGGGAGCATCCTGCCGGGTGTCGCGGGGCGGCGCGAGCCGGTTTGCACGGAAGCGCCGTCGTGTGCCACGGCGCCGGCGAGTGCGGCGGCACCGTGGCCGGTGGCGTCCGCGCGGCGCAGCCGTGCCGCGGCACGGCCCACGCCCCGGGTGGATCAGGTCACGACGCCGGGAACCACCGTCAACTGCTGGTACCCCCCGCTCCGGTGCCGCACCGTGAGCTTCACCTCCTGCCCCGGGTGGGCCCCGGTCACCGCCCGTGCCAGGTCGGCGGCGCCGTCGATCCTCGTCCCGCCGAGCTGGAGCAGTACGTCGCCCCGCACCAGGCCCGCCGTGTAGCCCGGGCCGGGCACGTGGACGCCCACCACCACGGCTCCCACCTTCTCGGCGTCCACCACCTCCACTCCCAGCGTCGCGGCGACCGTCCACGACGGGCTCGGCGTGCCGGCCGGGGCGGGCCCCGACGTCGGCGGCGGGGCCTGGCGGTGCGGCTCGGCCGGCTTGCTCATGCCGGCCACCGTGGCGCCCATCGCGCCCAGTCCGACGCCGGACAGCACCAGGACCGTGCCGGCCAGCAGGCCCAGCAGCAGGTTGCGGATCCGGCTGCCGCGGCGGCGCGCGGCGTGCGGGCGCCGGACCGCCTCGGGTGGGGGGTCGCCCCCGCGTTCCCGACCGGGGATCGGCTTGGGACGCAAAACGGTCTGTTCCATGGTTCGCCTCCAGCCCCAGCCCTACCCGGCGCACGCGGGCGCGACGAGACACGAACGAGTGAGACTGTCCCCGGGTGGACGGTGGGAAGGCTCAGGGACCGCCCGCGGCGCGGGCGCTGCCGCGAAGGCGCGCCGCCACCTCCCGGGCCGCTCCCGAGAGGGTCCCGCCGTACACCAGTTCCACCCGGTGGACGAGCCGCGGGGCGGAGAGCGGGACGGCGACCGTGCCGGGGACGCCGACGGCCGTGCGCAGGGGCAGCAGGGTCAAGCCGTGGCCGGTGGCGGCGAGGGCGGTGAGGGTGTGCAGGTCGGTGCCGTCGTAGCGCAGCGCCGCCCGGAAGGCGCCGCCGCCGGTGGCGGCGCGCAGTTGCGCGAGGGGCAGGGCAGCGTCGGGCGCGTCGAGCCAGCGGGCGTCGGCGAGGTCGGCGAGGCGCAGGCCCGGGCGGCCGGCGAGGGGGTGGCCGGCGGGCAGCAGGACGGCGACGGCTTCCTCGCCGACGCCGTGGGTGGTCAGGGGGGCCACGTCGGGCAGCCGCAGGGGGTCGCTGGGGGCGGCGAGTCCGTCGAGCAGGCCGAGGTCGGCGGTGCCGGTGGCGACGGCGGCCGGGATGCCGTCGCGGGGCAGCACGCGCAAGGTGACGCCCGCGGCCGGGAGCGCGGCGAGGACGCCCGCTCCGAGCGCGGTGGGGGTCGCGGCGAGGGTGAGGCCGGGTGAGGGGGCGGCCGCCATCCGTACGACGTCCGCGCGGGCCGCCTCCAGGCGCAGCAGCAACGGGGCGGCGTGCTCCAAAAGTCGTTCACCGGCCGCCGTGGGGGTGACGGGACGGCGGGTGAGCAGGGAGGCGCCCAGGTCCTGTTCGAGGGCGGCGATGTGCTGGGAGACCGCGGACTGGGTGTAGCCGAGCGTACGGGCGGCCTCCGAGAAGGAGGCGAGGCGGGCCACGGCGACATAGGTGCGCAGGAGGTGCGGGTCCATGACAGGAAGGATGTCATCAGCGTTGCTTATCGGGAGTGCACCGATCATCGTTGGACGTGAACCGGAGCGGATGCCCAGGATGTGGGCATGACGAATTCCGCAGCTCGGACCCCCAGGGTCGCCCTGGTCGGGGACCGCTCCCCCGACGTCGTGTCGCACGCCCGGATCCCGCTCCTCCTCGACGCGCTCGCCGAACGCGACCGGCTGGTCCTCGACGCCTACTGGATCGGCTCCGAGGACGCCGAGGCAGAGGGCGCGGTACGCGGCTTCGACGCCGTGTGGGTACTGCCGGGCAGCCCGTACCGGAGCGAGGCGGGTGTCCTGCGCGCGATCCGCACCGCCCGCGATGACGGCATCCCCTTCCTGGGCACCTGCGGCGGCTTCCAGCACGCGCTCCTGGAGTACGCCCGCCACGTCTGCGGTCTGAGCCGGGTCGCGCACGCCGAGAACGACCCGGACGCCGGCGATCTCCTCATCGAACCGCTGGCCTGCTCCCTGGTGGGCCATGAGGCGGCGGTCACCGTCGAACCGGGTTCGCTGGCCGAGTCCGCGATCGGCGCGGGGCGCACGGTCGAGCGCTACTTCTGCGCGTACGGCCCCAGCCGCCATCTCGACACCCTGCGCGCGCACGGGCTGCGGCTGTCGGGCCACGACGAGGACGGCCAGGTCCGCATCGCCGAACTGCCCGGCCACCCCTTCTTCCTGGCCACGCTGTTCCAGCCGGAACTGTCGGGCGACGGTTCGCGTCCGCATCCGGTGATCCGGGCGCTGGCCCGGGCAGCGACCGCCCACGCGGCGGAGCGGGTCCCGGCGTCGGCGTGAGCCGGTGCGAGCGGCCGGGCGACCTGCCGCCGGGATCCCGTGCCGCCCGTCAGCGGATGCCGAGCCTCGGGGCGAGCGGTGGGCGGTCCGGGAGGAAGCCGTGGGCCCGGCGGGCCAGGTGGTCGGGCTTGTAGCGGTCGACGTGCCGGTGCCAGTTGAGGATGCCTGCCATCCAGTTCTGCAGGTCGTGGACGTAAGCCCCCATGGCCTCACGGGCCTCTGCCGACAGCTCGAAGTCGTCGTACACCACGGGGAGTTCGTTCGCGACGACGTGCTCGAACTGCTGCATGCGCTGGGTCATCAGGTCGTTGACGACCCGGAGTGCGGTCGGGTGGTCGACGCCGAAGAAGTTCTGGACGACGAGGAGCGCGTTGTGGAGCTCGCCCTCGTACTGGATCTCCTTCTGGTAGGAGAAGACGTCGTTGACGAGCATGCCGTAGTCGGTGGCGGCGTTCTCCAGGGAGCGCACCGGGCCGCTGCGGTAGACCTCCGGTGGGATCGCGGGGCCGTGGCCGCGGCGGGCCAGGCTCAGGGTGAGGTCGGAGCCGAAGGTGGCCCGGCGCATCTCCAGGAAGTCGATGGGGTCGGGGATGCGGTGCTGGAGGTGGTTGGACATCTCCCAGAGCCAGCTCTCGGTCATCTCGTCGACGGACCGCTTGAGGGCGATCCGGTCCTCGGGTCCCATCCCCACGGTGGTGCGGGCCCACAGATCGGCCAGGCCGCGTTCCATACCGGTGACCGGGACGGGTACGGGCTCGTCCGCGACGGGCATGCAGGCGGAGAGACGGCCCGTGGCGAGCCTGGCGCCGGCCAGGTCACCGCGGGTGCCGAAGACGAGAGGGTAGTAGTCGTCGGCGTAGGTGCCCCAGGCCAGCCACCGGGCGGCGAGGTCGAGTTCGGCGGGGGTGGCGTCCGGGTCGAGGCCGGCGGCGCAGAGCACGAGGTCGGCGGCGGCGAGCTTGTCCTCGTCCCAGACGCCCTCGGCGAGCATGCCGGTGGTGTGCATCCACGCGGTCAGCCGGGGCCGGGCGGCGTCGAGGTGCGGGCTGAGCTCCACCTCGTAGGGCATGTGGAAGTCGGGCAGCAGGGAGGGGCCGACCTGTTGGAAGGGCACGTGGGAGTAGGCGCGCAGACGCTCCGCGGCGGCCGTGGCGAGCAGGGCGCCGACGTCCGCGGCGGACGTGCCGGGGCCGGTCAGGCTCTGCCAGGGGGCGGCCGGTGAGGTGGCGCCCTGGTTCATGTAGCGGCTGGAGCGCAGGTGCCATTCGTGGCCGCCGGACTGCCAGTCCTGCAGACCCTTGGTGTAGGCGGCGATCGCGGCGGCCTGCTGGGGCGTGAGGCCCTTCTCGGCGGCGAGGGCGGGCACTTCGGTGAGGGCGGTGTGCTCGAACTGGTGGAGGCGGGAGGTGAGGACGTCGTTGACCGTGTCGGCGGCCTCCTGGGTGGAGCAGTCGAAGAAGGTCTCCAGGACCAGCACGCCGTTGCTGTTCTCGCCCTCGTCCTCCACCTCCCGCTGGTAGGAGAAGAGGTCGTTGCGCAGATGGACGGCGTCGGCGAAGGTCTCCATCAGCACCCGCAGCGGTCGCGAGCCGGAGACGACGGCGGGCACCTCCGCCGTGGCGTACTCGACGAGCCCCGCCGACCAGGGGGCGCCGCCGACCTTGCGGCGCATCTCGATGTACTCGACGGGGTTGGCGATCCGCCCCTCGTTGATGTTGGCCAGCTCCCACATCGACTCGTTCAGCAGGTGCTCGGTGGCGACCGAGAACCGGCGGCGCCAGTCGGCCGACATCGAGGGCACGGTGCGCCGCCACAGGTCGGCGAGTCCCGCCTCGACGGGGTTCTGCGGTTCCGGCACGGGTGTCGACAGGTCGAGCGGCATGAACAGCGGGAGCCGGTCCAGATGGGCCTTGCCCGCGGCGCGGTCCTGGGTGCGCTTGTACATGTCGAGGAAGTGGTCGTCGAAGAAGAACACCCACACGTACCAGTCGGTGATCAGCGACAGGGCGGGGCCGTCGCAGTCGGGGTGGGTGTAACTGCAGAGCAGGCCGTAGTCGTGTGCCTCCAGGTCGGCCCGGGTCCAGATCCCGGACCCCTCCAGCATGCCCATCTCGCGGGCCCACTCGGCGCAATGGGCCCGGGCCTCCTCCAGGTGCGGGTTGAGCCGCGCGGGGTACGGCATGTAGAAGTGCGGGAGTTCGAACGGCTGCGTCATGGCCGGGGCTCTACCCGTGCCTCCCGGCCGCCATCCACGGCGAGACACATGATCACACCATCGCGTGAACCGGTGCGGTTCCGGTGACCTCACCGGCCCCCGTGGTGTTCCGGCGTCTTCGATCCGCTCAGGGGGACAAGGCCGGACCTCGGCCGCAGCCCGCACCCGCGGGGTGTCCTTCGGGGACGGACCACTTGTCTGCCTGGGCGCCCACGTCGCCCGGCTCCGGTTGTGCGCGCTCTACGCCCGGGCCCCCGGCACGGACCCCGCCGGGCCCGCGGGTGTCGCTGCCGAAGGCCGTGCGTTGACCTGGATCAGGGCATGGGTGCCGGCCGTACGCCAACGCTGCCTCTCGGCCGCGTCCAGGGCCGCCACGGTGTCCGCGGCGAGACCGGTGACCACGTCGGACTTGAGGGTGCGCAGCGCGGCCACCGGTCCTGGGAACCAGTCCGTGACGTCGGCGAAGGGCGTGGTCGGGGGCCAGCGACGATCGCCCACCAGACGGCGGTAGTTGAGGTCGCCCTTGAAGATCGTCAGCGCGGCCGAGGCGAACTCGGCGCGCAGGTCGCCCGGCATCTCGGCGTACGGCAGCGGGGCGCAGGAGAACGGATGGGCGCGGACGGCGAGGCGGCCGTCGGCCATGGCGGACCAGAGGGTACGGCCGTACCGTGCCGCGGCGCCCGGGGCCGCGGTGAGCCTGCGCAGCGCGTCGAGCACGTCGGCGGTGGTGGCGTCGGAGACGTAGTAGGGGTACGGCTTGACGTGCAGGACCGCGCGGTCCACGCGTCCGGTGTCCAGGAGATGGGCGATCAGCAGCAGGTCGGGGACGAGTTCACGGCCCGCGTTGTCGGCGACCAGGCACAGCGTGCCGCCCCGCAGCAGCGGCCCGAGGGCGGCGCTGTCGTCGGCGACCAGGGCGAAGTCGGCCTCGCCCGACTCGGCGGCGAGACGGAAGCCGAGGTCCGCGCGGTTGCCCCAGAGCGAGCCGTGCAGCAGGGCGGGTCCTGGGTCGTCGTCGAGGGCGTCGAGGGCGGCCAGTTCGTCGTCGGTCTCCCCGGCGTCGAGTTCGGCGAGCTTGACCGGGCGGAACGGGTCGATGCCCTGCCAGGGGCCGGGGCCGAAGTAGCCGACGGCGCCGAGGAGCCGGCGGTAGAACCAGCTCTCGGACCACAGCCACGGCACGTCGAACCAGGAACGTCCGGCATAGGTGTCCAGTCCCAGGTCGCGCCACACGTCCGCGTCGCCCGGCAGGGGTTCGACGACGCCCTCGGTGCAGTTGAGCAGCAGTTCGTCGAGGGCGCGCTGCTGCTCGGGGCCGTACGGGAAGGCGTCCCGCACCTGGCGGATGATCGCGGGGTGCCGCTCGGCCAGCACGCTGCGCGGGAACGGGCCGGTGGTACCGAGGATCACGGGTGCGGCGGCGGAGTCGGGCATGTGCGCCACGCTACCGCGCGCTCTGCCCGGCTCCGCCGAACCGGGAATGCCGGTCACGCCGTTCTGATCTCGCGCTCCAGCTGGGTGGCGAGGGTCAGGTAGCGGGCGCGCCGGTGCACCGGGACCAGGCTGCGGATCATCAGGTGCCACATCTCCGCGACCCGGCGCGGCAGCCGGGCCACCGGCTCCAGGTTGCGGCCGGCCACCCGGGTGCCGACGAAGAAGCAGACCAGCGAGTGCGCGACCGCGCCCACGTCTATGTCCGGGTGCACGTCGGACTCCTTGACGGCGCCGATGAGTTTGCGGGTGGCGAACTCCAGCCACTCCGTGAACGGGTGCCTGAGCGGCGGCTTCACGGAGACGTCGGCGGTGGCGAGCCGCAGGCCCGCGCGCGGGATCGGGCCGTCGACGGAGAGCCGGGCGATGGCGAACGTGGTGCGCATCAGGGCCTCCAGCGAGGAGTAGCCGCGGCTGTCCATCTCGCGCACCAACTGGCTGGAGGTGCGGGACTGGAGCTCCATGATGGCGTGCGCCAGGTCCTCCTTGGCGGCGAAGTGGAAGTAGAGCGCCCCCTTGGTGACCCGCGCGTGTTCGACGATCTCGCTCAGGCTGGTGGATTCATAGCCGTGCCGGTCGAAGAGGTCGGCGGCGGCCGTGATGATCGTGGCGCGGGTCTGCTCCGCGCGTAACTGCCTCGCCATCGACTCAACGCTCCTTCACGGCTCACGGCTCTGCGTTCCAAACCGACGGGGCATGCGGTTTGTTTTTTACCCCGTGCACACGATAGCTCACCGTGCGGCAGCAGGAGGCTCCTGTGCGGACCTGGTGACGGACACGTGCATGTGGCGCGCCCAATCGTCCGATCGGCATCCCACAGTGCACGAACGGACGAGATCAGAACGCGCCCCTCCCTCGCGTTCGTGCCGGTTTCCGGAAACGGTGCGGGCGGCCTCGCGCACAACGGCGATCGCCACGATACGAGCCGGACGGTTGGTTCTCAATGCCGCCTGGGATGCCCAGGGGTACGTCCATAAAGGGACGAGCCGGTCGGCGGCGGATACTTCGCCCGGCCCTGTGATCAACCGCACTGAACGGTGCGCCCCCGATGCACGTACTCACTCGGTACACCCCGTACCCGCGCCTGCCGAGGAGACGTCCCGGATGACCCGGACGACCGCCCAGTTGAAAGTCGTGGGAGCCGCCGTGGCGGCTCCGCTGCTGCTGCTGTCGTGGGCGGCGGGGTCCGCCCGGGCGCACGGCGCGCCCACCGATCCCGTCAGCCGTGTCTACGCCTGCTCGCCCAGTGGCGGCAGCGCCTCGACGGCGGCCTGCAAGGCGGCGATCGCGGCGAGCGGCCAGAACTTCGTCACCTGGGACGACCTGCGGGTGGCGGGCGTGAACGGCCGGGACCGGCAGGTGATTCCGGACGGGAGACTGTGCAGCGGCAACCTGCCAGCGTACCGGGGCCTCGACCTGGCGCGCGCGGACTGGCCCGCGACCCCGCTGACTCCGGGCGCCCGGATGACGATGACGTACGCCTCGACGATCGCGCACACCGGCACGTTCAAGCTGTATCTGACGAAGCCGGGCTACGACCCGTCGAAGCCGCTCACGTGGTCGGATCTGCCGGCGCAGCCCTTCGCCGAGTTCAAGGACCCGCCGCTGACGAACGGCGCGTACCACTTCAGCGCGAAGCTGCCGGCCGACCGGACGGGACGCCAGCTGCTGTACACGATCTGGCAGAACAGCAGCACGCCGGACACGTACTACTCGTGTTCCGACGTGGTGTTCACGACGAAGAAGACCGCCGGCGAGGCGACGGGCGGCACGAAGGCGCGGGCCGGTGGCACGCCGGCTCCCAGCGTCTCGCCGAGCGCCGAGCCGTCGGCACGGAAGACGGCGGCGGCCCCGGTCGCCCCAACGACCGGAACCACCACCGCCGCCGACAGTGCTCCGGTGGCCTCCGACACCGCCTCCGGATCGGGCCCGTCGGCGCCCCTGGTGGCGGGCGGCGCCGCCGCGGTGCTGGTGCTCACCGGGGGCGCCGCCCTGGCGTTGCGTCTGCGTCGACGCTGACGCCTTGGATCAGGGCGTCAGTTGACGAAGACGGACGCGCCGTTGTCGGTCACCGGGGCGTACTTCGCGGTGAAGTAGCCGGCGGACGGGCAGAGCGACGAGCCGGAGGTCTTCGCGAACGCCTGGTTGCTGAAGTTGACGCTGTTGTCACTGTTGTCGGTCGTGCCGTTCAGGCCGGCGGCCTGGTAGACACAGGTGATGCTGCCCAGCAGGGTGGTGAGCTTGACCGTGGTCTGGATGGTCGAGCCGCTTGCCGGGGTGACCGCGAGCGCCCCGCCCGACGCGACCGCGTTGGCGTAGGGCAGGTTGTCGACCGTGATGCTGGAGACGCCGGTCACACCGAGCACGTTGCTGGTGCAGTTGCCGAAGGTCTGTCCGGTGACCGACTCGGTGGCGGTGCCGGAAGCCGCGGGGTTGTCCGTGACCGTCGCGGTGAAGGTCGAGGACGAGCACTTGATGCCGCTGGTGCTGGTGGCGCTGGAGTAGAGGGTGGCGGAGGTGCCGCTGGCCAGCGACGCGCTGAGGCTGTCACCGACGGCGACGGCGGTGCCGCCGGCGCTGCCCGTGGTCAGCACCGCGCCGTCCGCGGAGGCCGGGACGGTGGCCGCGACGGAGAGGGCGACGACGGTACCGGCGAGGGCAAGAAGGGATCGCGTACGCATGCGGGTTTGCCTCTTTCTTAGGGGGGACTTGCGTGAGGTGAGGTGGGGGGCTTGAGGGGGGCGCTTGTCCGGCGCCAGCCGTTGCCGGCCCGTGACGCCTTCTCCTCGTGCCGCACGGCGATCGCGTCCTTGATCCGGGTGACGACCTCGATCCGCTCGTCCAGCGTCATCC